>DBGBEC010000256.1:0-13420 GCA_048477415.1 Candidatus Limivicinus sp.
GTATCGTCATTTCTGGCGAGCTTGGCGGCCTTCAGGTGCTCGGGCATGAACTGGCCATGGTCAAAGAAGTAGTTGAATTCCTCCGCCTCCATGGTCTCGTGCTCAAGCAGATACTCCGCGATGGCCTTGAGCTGCTCGGCATGCTCGGTGAGGAGCTGCTCGCAGAGAGCGGAGGCCTTGTCAAAGATGAGCTTTACCTCCTCGTCTATGAGACCGGCGGTCTCTTCAGAGTAGCTCTTGGTCTGGCCAAAGTCGCGGCCAATGAAGATGCTGTGGCCGGAGCTATCGTAGGAGATGGGGCCAAGACGCTCGCTCATGCCGTATTTCATCACCATATCCCGGGCGATGGCGCTGGCCTGCTGGATATCCCCGGAGGCACCGGTGGATATATCGTCCAAAAACAGCTTTTCAGCCACCCGACCGCCCAGAGCCATCACGATATTTTCAAACATCTCCTGGCGGGATTTGAAGTTCTCCAGATCCTCCTGGGGCCTGAAGAGGGTGAAGCCGCCGGCGGGCCCTCTGGGCACGATGGTGATATAGTGGACCGGATCCACATGCTTCAGATAGCGGCCGGAGACGGCGTGGCCCGCCTCGTGATAGGCGGTGAGACGCCGGGCCTTGTCGCTCATTTTGCGGCTCTTCTTTTCCGGGCCCATTTGGACCTTCAGGATAGCCTCGTCCACATCTTCCATGGTGATGAAGCGGTGCTTGCGCCGCACGGCCAGCAGGGCCGCCTCGTTCATCAGGTTCTCCAGGTCCGCGCCGGCAAAGCCGGGGGTGCCCTTGGCGATGCTGTTCAGATCCACATCCTCGGCAAGCTGTTTGTCCCTGGAATGTATCTTCAGTATGGCCTCGCGGCCCCTTATATCGGGCAGGCCCACATATACCTGCCTGTCGAAGCGGCCGGGACGCAGCAGGGCATTGTCCAGAATGTCGGCCCGGTTGGTGGCCGCCATGACGATGACGCCCTCGTTGTTGCCGAAGCCGTCCATCTCCACCAGGAGCTGGTTGAGGGTCTGCTCCCGCTCGTCGTGGCCGCCGCCCAGGCCGCTGCCTCTCTGGCGGCCCACGGCGTCTATCTCGTCGATGAATATGATGGCCGGGGCCAGCTTCTTGGCCTGCTCGAACAGGTCCCTGACACGGCCCGCGCCAACGCCCACATAGAGCTCAACAAAGTCTGAACCGGAGATGGACAGGAACTGCACGTCCGCCTCCCCAGCCACGGCCTTGGCCAGCAGGGTCTTGCCGGTGCCCGGAGGGCCCACCAGGAGCACGCCCTTGGGGATGCGGGCACCCATGGCGGTGTAGGCCTTGGGATCTTTCAGAAAGTCCACTATCTCCGCCAGCTCTTCCTTCTCCTCGTCGCAGCCGGCCACGTCGGCGAAGGTCTTTTTGTTCTTCTCCTCGCTGCCAAGCTTCGTGCGGGCCTTGCTGAATTTGGCGACTCCGCCGCCGCCACCGCCGGCCTTGCTCATCATCACATACCAGAGGGCCATAGCCCCCACCATGATGATAAGGTAGGGCAGGAAGCTCGCCCACCAGGGTACTACGAAGCCCTCGTTATAGTCATAGCCCTCCAGCACGCCGGAGGCATACTGCTCGGCTATAAGGTCTTTGAAATCCTCATAGAAAACGGCGAAGCTGTACAGGTCGTAGGTCTTCTCCTCGGTCTTGTCCACCTGGGTCTTTCCATCCTCGGAAAGGGTGGTCTCTCCGGTGCGGACCTTCAGGATGATGGTGTTCCCCTCGGTGGCGAAAAACTCCACCTTCTCCTCCTGAAACAGGTCAACAAGCTCGGAGTAATACTTGATCTCGTTGGACTTTGTATCCTTGGTCATGGTCACGATGACAGCTATCAAGATCACCATGAGCAGCACATAAAAGCCCAGGTCACGGGTCCTTTTGCGGTTGGGTTTCAAACAAATGTCACATCCTTTTCACGGGCGCGGTCTCCGCCTCATGAATATATTTCCGGTTTAAGCACGCCGATATACGGCAGGTTGCGGTATCTCTCGTTATAATCAAGGCCGTAGCCCACTACGAAAGCATCGGGGATCTCAAAGCAGGAGTAGTCCGCGTATATGTCTGCCTTCCGGCGGGCGGGCTTGTCCATAAGGGTGGCGATGGTGATGGAGGCGGGCTTCCTGACCATAAGGTAATTTTTAAGATAATTGAGCGTCACACCCGAGTCGAGAATGTCCTCCACCAGGATAAGGTGCCGGCCTTCGATGTCCTGGCCCAGGTCCTTGTTTATCTTCACGGCTCCGGTGGATGTGGCCCCGCTGTAGGAGGACACAGCCATAAAGTCCATGGAGCAGTGAATGCCCACATGGCGCATAAGGTCCGCCATAAAGATGAAGCAGCCCTTCAGCACGCCCACAAAGATCGGGTCCTTATTGGCAAAGTCCCTGGATATCTCAGCGCCCATCTTCGCCACGCGGCTTTGTATCTCCTCCTGGGATATGAGCACTCTCTCAATGTCTCTCTCCATATATTCGATTCTCTCCCGTCAGGTCTTTTTCTATGTCTATCCGCAGGGCCATGTCCCCGACGTCCGGGGCCGCCCTCTCGGCTATGCCCAGGCCGTACACGGCCAGGACCCCGGCTCCGTCCCTGAAAACAGGGCTGAGCTCCCGGGCGCGCTGGGTCAGGCCGGCCTCTCTGAAGAGGCTTTTCAGGCTTTTCGTGCAGCCCCTGCCCTGAAGGCGGAGCCTGTCTCCGGGCCTGCGGCCGCCGCAGATTATACTACCACATATATTCTCACATTTGAAGAAATAAGTTTTGAACAAGTCGTTAATTTCTCCGCCGTATACCACCTGCTCCGCCCTTATCAGAAGCCCCGCCCCGCCAAGGCGGAGACTGCCGCCCGGGTCCAGCCTGAGCTCCGGCAGCTTTTCAGCCCGGTGAGAGCCGAAGTACAGCCGCCCCTGCTCCCGGCGCAGCCTTATCCCCGGCAGATCCGCCCAGGCAAGGCCGCTGCCCCCGGCAAGGGCCATGGCGGAGCGGACATTTTCCATGCTCAGGCTTTTTGGGCAGAGAGCCCTGAGCACCCTTGAGGCCAGAGCCGGGTGAAGGGCGCGAAACTCCTTCAATGGCAGGCTCTCGCCGTCAAAGTATTTCTCCACGAAATCCCCGGCCATCGACTCAAGACAGCTCTCGTCCTCCCGGAGGAGCTCCGCCGTTCTTCCGGCGGCGGCGCTGAAGGCCGGGTTGAGCTCCCGCAGCACGGGGATGACCCGGTGCCGGATAAGGTTCCGGCTGTAGTCGTCGCCGCTGTTGCTGCTGTCCTCCACGTGGGGGATGTGGTTTTCAATGAGATATGCCTCTATCTCGGCCCGGGTGCAGCGGATGAGGGGGCGGATAACATTTCCCCGCACGGGCGGTATGCCCCGCAGGCCCCGTGCGCCGCTGCCCCTTGTCAGGTTCAGGATGAGGGTCTCCCCGTTGTCGTCGGCGTTGTGGGCGGTGGCGATCCTTGCGCAGCCAAGCTCCGCCGCGGCCTTTTGGAGAAAGGCATAGCGCAGCTCTCTCGCGGCCTCCTCTTCGCTCATGCCGTGCTCCCGGCAATATGAGCGCACGTCCCCGTGCTCTATAAGGCAGGGGAGGCCCTGTTCCGCGCACCAGGCGCGGACAAACTCCGCGTCCCTCAGCGCTTCCCCGCCCCTGAGCCCGTGCTCATAATGGGCGGCGGCAAGCTCTATGCCCAGGCTCTCTCTCCTGCTCAAGAGCAGGTGGAGCATACACATGGAGTCCGCCCCGCCGGACACCGCGCAGAGCACCCTGTCCCCGGGACGGAACATGCCATATTCCTTCCAGACACTAAAATTCATCGTCCCTTCGCCTCTCCACCGAGCCGAAGCTTGTGTACTCCGGCAGCCAGGACAGCTCCACCGTGCCGGTAGAGCCCTTGCGGTTTTTCAGCACGATCGCCTCGGCCAGGTTCGGATTTTCACACTCTTTATTGTAATATCCGTCCCGATAGAGGCCGATGACCACGTCCGCGTCCTGCTCGATGGCGCCGGATTCGCGCAGGTCTGAGAGCACAGGGCGCTTGTCCTGTCGGCTCTCGTTGGCTCTGGAGAGCTGGGACAGGCAGACCACGGGCACGTTCAATTCCTTTGCCATTATTTTCAGCATGCGGCTTATGTCGCTGACCGCCTGGGTGCGGCTCTCGTTTGACCAGCTATGGCCGCTGCCGGCGGACTGCATGAGCTGCAAATAGTCTATGACCACCAGATCGAGCTTCTGCACCCTGCGGCACTGGGCGTTCATGTCAGACACAGTGAGGCTGGGGTTGTCGTCTATCCTTATGTCGGTGGCGCTCAGAGACTGGGCGGCGTCTGCGATGCTCTTCCACTGCTGCTCTGAGAGCTGGCCCGTCAGCAGGTGCTGGGAGGGCACCAGGGCGGCCCTGGACAAAAGCCTTGTGGTGAGCTGCTCCCTGGACATTTCCAGGGAGAAGACGGCCACTGTCTTGCCCAGGTTCATGGCCGCGTGGAGGGCCATGTTCAGGGCTATGCTGGTCTTGCCCATGCCGGGTCTCGCCGCCACCAGGATAAGCTCCGACTTGTTGAGACCCAGGATGAACCTGTCCAGATCCGGCAGGCCCGTGGATATGCCGGGTATCTTGCTGCCGGAGGAGGCCGCCTCGGACAAATTGTCAAAAACGTTCTGCACCACTGAGGCGATGGGCACAAGGCCGCCCACGTTCCGGCCCTGACGCAGGGCGTATATGCGCCGCTCCGCCGCCTCCAGCATGGTCTCTGCCTCGCCCGCGCCCTCGTACACCATGTTGTTTATCTCGTCCGCCGTCTCGCCGAGCCGGCGCAGAAGGGCCCGGTCCCGGACGATGGCCGCGTATTCCAGCACGTTCGCCGCGGTGGGCGTCACCCGCATGAGCTCCGCCACATAGCTTTCGCCGTTTTCCTGATAGACGCCCCGGACCTTCATCTGGTCCAGCACTGTCACCGGGTCTATGGTCTGGCCGTAGGAGAACATGGTGTACATGGTCTCGTATATATCCCGGTTGAGCTTTATATAAAACTCGTCCGCCTTCAGCTTTTCCAGTACCTCGGGCACGCACCTGGGGTCTATGAGCATGGAGCCGATGACCGCCTGTTCCGCCTGGGCTGAGTGGGGCGTTTTCCTGCCCAGCAGCTCATCCATATCTGACCAGTCCTTTCCTTTTGCCTGAGCTTACTTGTCTTCCACCACCAGCAGGTTTATGCTGCCGCTTATCTCATAGCCCAGCTTTGCCTTCACGGTGAAGCTGCCGAAATTCTTTATTGGCTCTGCCTGGACTATCTTGTTTTTCTCGATGTCCAGGTCAAACTGCTCCTTAAGGGCCTTGCTTATCTCCTGGCTGGTGACGGCGCCGAAGAGCTTCCCGCCGCTGCCGGCCTTGGCCCTTATCGTCACCTGCACCGCGGAAAGGCGCTTGGCGTTTTCCTCAGCCTGGGCCTTCTCTTTGGCTATCTGGGCGGCCTTGGCCTTTTCCCTGAGCTTCATGGCGTTTATGTTGTCGGCGTTGGCCTCGGTAGCCAGGCCCCTGGGGATGAGATAGTTCCTGGCGTAGCCGTCGGAGACTTCCTTCATCTCGCCCTTTTTGCCCTGACCCTTTACGTCTGTGTTGAATATTACCTTCATTTTAAATGA
Source organism: Candidatus Limivicinus sp. (assembly GCA_048477415.1). Classification (GTDB taxonomy): domain Bacteria; phylum Bacillota; class Clostridia; order Oscillospirales; family Oscillospiraceae; genus Limivicinus. The sequence goes on from DBGBEC010000256.1 coordinate 5,659, forward strand.
TCTCCCTTCCGCCGCGTAGGCCGCGGCAGGCTTTTGAACGGAGAAAGCTCCGTTTTTTGTGTTTTTTCAGCCCAGATACTCGTCGATGGCTCCGTAGAGCCTTGCCCTGGCCTCGTCAAGGCCCGTGTCTTTGAGCTGGGCCGCCGCCGCGCTGCGGTTCCCGCCGCCGCCCAGCTTTTCCATGATTATCTGCACGTTCAGTTCGCCTATGGACCGGGCCGAGGCAAAGGCCCCGCCCTTTCCGTCCGGAGCCAGGACTATGGAGGCGTCCACGCCGGATATGTTCAGAAGCTCGTCCGCCGCCTGGGCAGCCACTATCCTGTCCTGGGCCTCCTCCGGGACGGCGATGGCCACCTGCCTGTAGAGCTGGGCGCTCTGCATTATTTTGTACCGGGCGATGGTGTCCTCCATGTCGGTCTGGAAGAGCTTTTTGACCTCGGCCGTGTCGGCTCCGGCCCGGCGGAGCAGGGCCGCCGCGTCAAAGGTACGCTCCCCGGTGCGGATGGAGAAGCTCTTTGTATCCAGCACTATGCCGGCAAGAAGGGCCTCCGCCTCGCAGCGCAGAATGTCCGCCTGATCCGCCACCTCCTGAAGTATCTCGGTCATCAGCTCGCAGGTGGAGGAGGCATAGGGCTCTATAAAGCCAAGGGCCGCGTTCTGTATATAGGTGGCGGCTACCCGGTGGTGGTCTATTACCGCCACCTTGTTGCAGGCCGACAGCAGGTCGGGATATTCCACCTGCTCGGGCCTGTTGGTGTCCACAATGACAAGCAGGGTCCTGCCGTCGGCCCGGAGCATGACCTCCTGGGGGCCTATGAACATGTCTTTATACTCCGGCTCCTTGCGCATGCGGTCGATGAGCAGCTTTGAGGCGTTGTTTTTAAGGTCCATGGCGATGTTGGCTTTTACTCCGCATTTCCTCGCCAGACAGCACACGCCCACGGCGGCGCCCAGCGCGTCAAGGTCGGCAAAGCGGTGGCCCATGACTATCACCCGGGAGGAATCGCGAACGAGCTCGGCCAGGGTGTTGGCCATGACCCGGGATTTCACCTTCGTGCGCTTTTCCACCTCGAAGCCCCGGCCGCCGAAAAACTCAAAGCTGAGCCGGTTTTTGACGACCGCCTGGTCCCCGCCCCGGGACAGGGCCAGCTCCGTGGCCATGTCGGCGAACTGAAGGCTCTCGCCCAGGCTCGTGCAGTCCTCGCCCAGGCCGATACTTATGGAGGCGTCCACACCGTTGGGGTTTTCCACCTGGTGCATTTCCTGGGTTATACGGAACTTGTCCTCCTTCATCCGCTCCAGGTCCCGCTTTTCAAACATGACAAGGTACCTGTCCCGGTCATAGCGGCGGAGTATGCCGCTGTAGTTGTCGCACCACTGGCGGAGCTTGTCCTCAACGCTGTCCCGTATGTCGTTTTTCACCCGGTCCGGCTGGTTTCTTGTGAGCTCGTCAAGATTGTCGATGACTACCACGCCGGTCACAGGCCGGGACTGCTCGTATTCTACGCGGATGTTGTCATAGTCCGTCACGTCCACCCAATAGGTTATGCCCATGAAGGCCCCGGCCTCTTCGCTTTTGTCAGAGCGGATAATGTTCCCGTGGAGCTGATATTTTCTGCCCTCTATCTCAAGCAGGCTGGGGTATTGGCTCTTCCCCTCTAACAGCCATTTGCCGGAGAATCTGGGCACCATGTCGGCGATACTGGCGTCGAAGCGGGCGCCGGTGGAGCCGCACATGGCGAAAAACATGTCGTTCCCCCATACGATCCGGGAATCCTCCAGCCGAAAGACCGCTATGGGCAGGGGAAAGTTCATAAGGGTGTTGTTTTTCGCGCTCTCCGTCTCGTAGGTGACGGATTCAATATAGGCGGCGAGCTGCTTCTCTCTCTTGCGCCTTACGATAAGGGTGTACAGCAGCAGAAGCAGAATGACAGCGCCCTCCGCCGCCGCCAGATAATACATCCTGAAAAACAGGGCGGCCACGGCGAAGACCACCATAAAGAAAAGGTGCATCCCGACCCCGGGCTCCGCCAGCCTTTTCAGATTTTTATTTCCTTTCATCGTCCGTACCTCCGTCCGGGCAGACTCCGGCCATTTTTGACATTTTAACATCTCTATATTATATCAAAGCCGTCCCCTGTTTACAACAAATAATTTAAGTCTTCCGGTCAATAATATTAAATACCATCGGAGAACAAGGCGGAAACGAGCCCCGGACCGGGCAAAAAGCCCCGCACCCCCGGCTCTTGCCGGGCAATGGGCCGATACTGGCCCTGCTTTCAGCCTGTCTGCTGATGACAAGGGCGGGAAAAGCCTTGTCCCGCCCCGTTTCAAAACTATCTGGAGGTATACGGTGAAAGCTGTAATTATGGCCGGCGGCCTGGGAAGCCGCCTGAAAGCCGTTACGGGCAGTCTGCCCAAGCCCTTGGCCCCTTTGCTGGGCAGACCTATGATGGAGCACATCATCCTGCTGCTGAAGGAGCAGGGCTTTACAGATATCTGCGCGGCGGTGAAATATCGGGCGGAGGATATAATAGAGCGCTTCGGCGATGGCAGCGCCCTTGGGGTCAGGCTTCAGTACCGGGTGGAGGAGCAGCCTCTGGGCACTGCCGGAGCCGTGAAAAACTGCGAGGATTTCTACGGCGGGGAGGATTTTTTGGTGATAAGCGGGGACGCGGCCTGTGATTTTGACCTGTCCCGGCTCATGGCGGAGCATAAGCGCCGCCGCGCCGCTGCCACTATCGCGCTATGCTGCCATCCGGAGCCCCTGCGCTATGGCCTTGCCATCACCGATCAGGGCGACATGGTGCGGGCCTTTATCGAAAAACCCAGTTGGGCCCAGGTGGTCACAGACCATGTTAACACAGGCATCTACCTTCTGTCGCCCCGGGCCATGGCCCCGGTGCCCCGGGGGCAGAGCTTTGACTTTGCCCGCGATCTCTTCCCGCTGCTGCTGGAGCGGGGCGAGCTCATCCTGGGCCTGCCCATGGAGGGCTATTGGCAGGATGTGGGCACGCCCCTGTCCTATTACAAATGCTGCGCCGACGCCCTGGAGGGTAAGCTCCGCCTTCAGCCCGGGCCTGAATTCGCGGGCCGGGAGGAGGACCAGGCCGAGAACGAGCCGGAGGGGGACTGGGCCGCAAGCCTTGAATACCCCTGCAAAAGCCGGGCCGGGCTCATGGCCGGGCTGTCGAAAGCCATGCTGGACATGGGGGCCAGCTTTTCCGACGGGCTCAGACTAAGCGGGGAAAATTATGCGCTGCGCATCTCCCCCCTGGCAAAAAGCTCCGCCCTCCGCATATCTGTGGCCTCAGAGGACGCCGAATTTGCCAAGGAACTTGCCATTTCCGCCAGGGATCTGGCAAAAGCCCTGGATTTATAATTGCCATTTCCGCCGTTTCATAGTATAATATTAGACAGCTACGGTCAAAGCCGGGGTCAGGGCTCCCAAGCCCGGCCCCCGGCGGGAAAAATCATAAATTCGGAGGTGTTATCATGAACGTTGAGAAGACGATCAAAAATCTGGAGCTCAGGGGCTACAGCGTCCGCCGCTTCGAGACTGGCGCCCAGGCGGCAGAGTATTTGACGGGGCGGATAAAGGGCAGCACCGTGGGTATCGGCGGCAGCCGCACCGTGGAGCAGCTGGGCCTTTTTGAAAAGCTGCGGGAGAGCAATTCCGTCTACTGGCACTGGAAGGTCCCGGGAGCCTCCACCATAAAGAAGGCCAACGAGGCCGCAGTGTACATAAGCGGCGCCAACGCCATAAGCGAAGCCGGAGAGATACTCAATATCGACGGCCGGGGCAACAGGCTTGCCGGTCAGGTCTATGGGGACAAGCAGGTATATATAATCGCCGGTACCAACAAGATATGCCCCGACTTTGAATCTGCCCTGTACAGGGCCAGGAATGTGGCCGCCGTGAAGAATTGCCGGCGCTTTGAGAACAACAACCCCTGCAAGATAGACGACAAATGCCACGACTGCCGCATGGACAGCCGTATCTGCCGGGCGCTGCTGGTGCTCTGGGGGCCGATGATGGGCATGAGCACCGAGGTCATACTTATCGACGAAGAACTTGGAATGTGAGGCAAACCATGATAAGAAGAAAAGAAGAGAGAGTCTTTGAGACGAAACAGATGTTCGGGGGCCAGGGCCAGGCTCTGATGGGGAAGATACTCAACGATCCGAAGGAGATGTATGAAAAGGGCCGGGTCTTCAGCCACATAATCCTGGAAAAAGGCTGCGAGGTGGGCTGGCATGTCCACCAGGGCGACGGGGAGACCTATTACATCCTGAAAGGCCGCGGCGAATACAACGACAACGGCGAGATCATAAGCCTGAACGCCGGTGATGTGGCCTTCGTTGACGAAGGCCAGGGCCACAGCCTGAAAAACAATGACGACGAGCCCCTGGAAATGATAGCTCTGGTGCTCTATAAATGATCCGAAACGCCGCAGCGGGCCGCCCAACATGGCCCGCCGCGGCGTTTTGGCTTTTTACCACAAAGCCGCTTGCCACGGCAGGCGTATTAACAAAAAATTTTGCTTTGTTATGTAATATTCCGGTATACATGCTCAATGTATTGTCAGGGCCTTAATAAAAAGGCAAATGCTGTATGATCTCATCTCGCTGCTGCGGGTGAGACTGCGCAAAGTTTATGGTTTTATGTTTTGTATTATTAACATGCTTTTTGACTTTTTCACATTGATACTGATGTCTGGGGCCTGTATTTTTGCCCGTGCCGGTCGGAGCCCGGAGCCTGGGCTGCTGTATTGCTGCGCTCTGATCTTCTATGGGGCGGTGGTTTTGACAAACGCCTGCCGCTGCCTTTTGAGACCCGGAGGGCGAAGGGCGCGTCGGTATCATTGGGCGGTTTTCATCGCCTGCATATGCGTTTTGGCCTCTGTTGAGCTCCCGCTGATTTGGGCGGTGACATTCATTCAGCTCATCATCCTTTCCCAGGTCCTCTTTAAGGGGAGAAGGGGCTGTCTTGCCGCTGTGTACCTCTTTTGCCTTCTGGCTCTTTTCTCCCGGCTGGGCTTCAGATTTGGCCCCGGGGGAAAATGGGGCGGGCCTAAAGCTTTACCGTATCCTCCAGGATGAGCTCTCGTCAGCCCAGGCTCTTGAACAGTGCCTATATTACCAAATATAAAATCAGCCCTTAACATTTAGACCATGTGAAAAACCGGGCGCAGACAGCGTATCAAGCCTGTCTGCACCCGGCCGTCGCGTTTGCTGAAACAGCGGCGCTATAGAGACCCTTCGGTGTGGTGATTTCTGCTTTATGTAATATCCCGGCATACATAATCAATATATGGTTAGAACTTCATTTGACTATTGTTTTTACGCAGTCAGGAGGCGTTTCCGATGGGCAGTTTTTGATGCAGAGGCTGATCGTGCCGCAAAAAAACACGGGATAAAGGAGGAACGGAGACCATGAGAAAGCATAAAAGAGCAAAAAAATTCAGCGCTCCCGCGCTGATGTTTGCACTGCTCCTGTCCCTTTGCGCCTGCGGCTCCGGGGAGGGGGAGATGAATTCCCTGACGCTGGATGAACTGAGCCTTGAGGAAAGCGGGAGCCATCACTATGAGCGCCTGCCCCTGCCGGGGGATATGCTGCTCTCCGTCTCCCAGTACGCGGACGGCGGCGAGATATATCTGTGCGGCATGGACGCCGCCGAGCGGCCCCTTTTCTACAGCTTTGACGGGGAGGACTATGCGAGCTATGTTCTGCCCGAGGGGATAGACTATGTGCAGGTCTGCTGCCGGGCGGAGGGGAAGATGGCCCTCGTGGCCGGTGAACGCCCCGCCAGCTGGACAGACGCCAACGGCAACGCCCGTTATAACGAGCACCCGGAGGAGCCGTATCAGGTTTTCCTTCTCATATACGATGAAAATGGGGAGCTTTTATCTCAGACCCCACTTGACCAGAGCCTGCGGGACGGCAGAAACTTCAGAAGCCTGCGCTTTCTCCAGGGCTGTTTTTATCTTATGAGCGATGTGGAGCTTGCCCAGCTCGACAGCCAGGGCGGATTTATCCAGGCCATCGGCTTGCAGGATGGGCTCTTTACCGCCCAGGCCGTAACGGGCCAGGGCCTCGCCGTCGCCTATATCGGCAGGGCGGAGGAACACGGGGACTATGGCGATATTGTCGACCTTCTGCGCGACAGCGAGGCCTTTGCCTTTGAAAACCTTCTGCCGCCGGAGGAGAGAGAGCTGAACGGCCTGGGGTCTGACAGCCAGGGAGAGCTGCTCCTCTGTCTCGAAGACAGCGTGCTGCGCTTTCCGAAGAAGGGCGAGCCGGAGCTTATCTGCGGAGACATAAGGGACTATGAGCTTTTAGTCTGTCCGGAGCTCTATGCCTTTTCCGGGGGCTACCTTCTAAGCCGCCCGGACAAAGGTGAGCTCTCCATCCTGGCCCCGGGGCCCGCCGCCGAAAGATCGGAGGAGCTTATCATCTGGACCGATACCGGCGTGGGCGAAAATCTTTTGTCCCTTGCGGCGGATCTCAACAGGGCGGGTCTTGGCTTCAAGGTCAAGGTAGAGCAGGTACAGGATATGGACGAGGCCGCCCTCCGCGCCGCTGTCATCAGCGGACAGGGGCCGGATATCTATTATCTGTCCAGTTGTAGCAGCTTTTTTGATCTGAGCGGGGAGGCCGTCTTTGAGGATCTGCTGCCTCTGCTGCCGGAGGGCTCGCTTGTGCCCTGCGCCCAGAGCGCCGCCATGACCGGGGACAGGCTTTACTATCTTCCGCTGTGCATAGACATATATCTCCTCCAATGCACCAGGGAGGACCTGGCCCCGCCGGGGCTCAGCCTCGGGGAAATGGCGCGGCTCCCGCAGGTGCTCAGCGGGGAGATGAGCCTTTTTCGCAGAGATGCGGAAAGAAAGTATTACTGGGAGACCCTGTCCAGCATGTATCTTGGCGAGCACCTTGACCTCGGGACGGCCAGTTGTGATTTTACAGACCCGGAGTATTCCGAGCTTCTGAGCTTCTGCGCCGGTACCCTGCCCACGGGCGAGATGAACAGCCTGCCCTTTCTGCTGTCCCCGGAGAGGATAGAAATATTCAGCCGCATGCTGTTTCTTCAGGAGCGGTATGGGGATAACTGGTATTTTATCCAGGACTATGGCACGGCAGTCACGTTTTGGGACGCTTTCGCCATCTCCAGCACCAGCGAAAACAAGGCGGACGCCTGGGCGTTTCTTGAATTTGCCCTTTCATACTCCTTCACCGAGGCTGGCGAAAGGCCCGCAGAGCTCCCTGCCTCTCAGAAAATAATCGACAGCTATATCGAGAACGCACAGAGCGTGGGCCTGTGGGATACGGAGACTGAAGAGTTCGTCACGCTCACTGAGCACAGCGCCTCCCAGCTCAGGGCAATGCTGGAGACGCCCGCTCGCCTGAGCGGCCAGCCGGAAGGTCTGCTGGCCATAATGACGGAGGAGGCGGAAAAAGTCTTTGCCGGGGACAAGACCCCCGAGGAAGCCGCCGCTCTCACCCAGTCCCGGGCCGACATCTTCCTTGCCGAACGCTATCGATAGCACCGCTCCCACAGTGAAAAAGGGACCGGGTGGGGACGCCTCTTGAGGTCGTCCCCACCCGGTTTTGCCTGTCAAAAAAACTATAGGCAAGAGTGAAGCAAGCAGCAAAGCGGGGGAGCGCGAGGGGGCCGCAGGCCCGAGGCTCAGTCCCCTAATTTTTTCAGACCAAGGGAGAGCCTTTTCAGGGTCTCTTCGCGGCCAAGTATGCGGCAGA
>DBGBEC010000257.1:0-1712 GCA_048477415.1 Candidatus Limivicinus sp.
CTCCTGTATTATAATAGGTTCGCCAGGGCTGGAGACCAGCCTGTTTTTTAATTAAAGATAATGCGGAGGACGGTAAATGAGCTACGATATTGTCAGACGGCAGGATGAAGAAGTTTATGGGGCCATGATGAGGGAGCTTGAACGCCAGCGGGATCATATCGAGCTCATCGCTTCTGAAAACTTTGTAAGCCCCGCCGTAATGGAAGCCATGGGCAGCCATCTCACCAACAAATACGCCGAGGGCTATCCCGGCGCCAGATACTATGGCGGGTGCCAGTATGTGGACGAGGTGGAAAACCTGGCCATCTCCAGGGCCAAGGAGCTTTTCGGCGCGGAGCACGCCAATGTGCAGCCCCACTCCGGCTCCCAGGCGAATGTGGCGGTATACCTGGCCCTTCTGAAGCCGGGCGACACCATATTGGGCATGGACCTGAGCCATGGCGGCCATCTGACCCACGGCTCCAGGGCCTCCATATCCGGGAAATACTTCAACGCCTGCTTCTATGGTGTAGACCCGGAGACCGAGACCATAGACTATGATAAAGTCCTTCAGCGGGCAGAGGAGTGCCGGCCCAAGCTCATTATCGCCGGGGCCAGCGCCTATCCCAGGTTTATAGATTTCAAGCGCATGCGGGAGATAGCCGACCAGGTTGGGGCCTATCTTCTGGTGGATATGGCCCATATCGCCGGTCTTGTAGCGGCGGGCCAGCACCCCAGCCCCGTGCCCTGTGCCCACGTTGTCACCACCACCACCCACAAGACCCTCAGAGGACCCAGAGGCGCGCTTATCCTCTGCCGGGAGGAGCTCAAAAAGAAGATAGACAGCGCCGTCTTCCCCGGCACCCAGGGCGGCCCCCTTATGCACACCATCGCCGCCAAGGCCGTCTGCTTCAAAGAGGCCCTGTCCCCCGGGTTCAGGGAATATCAGGCCCAGGTGGTGAAAAACGCCGCAGCCCTTGCCGCGAGGCTCAGCCGTGACGGGGTGCGCCTGGTCTCCGGCGGAACTGATAATCACCTCATGCTGGCCGACGTTATGAGCAAGGGCAAGACCGGCGCCCAGGTCCAGGACCTTATGGACAGGGCCCATATAACCGCCAACAAGAACACCATCCCCTTCGATACCCAGTCCGTAAAGCTCACCAGCGGCATGCGCTTCGGTTCCCCCGCCGTGACCACCCGGGGCATGAAAGAGCCGGAGATGGAGCAGATAGGCGGCATGATAAGCCTCCTGCTGGAAAAGGGCGAGGAGGCCGTGGAGCAGGTGAAGGAGCAGACCATAGCCCTCTGCCGCAGCTTCCCCCTGTACCCCGGGCTTTGAGCGGTATACTCTGCGGGAAAAGATATATATGAGCAGACCCCTCCGGGCTTTTTAAGCCCGGAGGGGTCTGCTCAGACTGTCAAAAAACTATAGGGCAGAGCGAGACAATTGGCAAAGCGGGGGAGCTCGAGGGGGCCGCAGGCCCGCCTCGTGTCCCAATAACCGCCAGCAATAAGCCTGATTTATCAGGCGTTTGCCGAGCATAGCGAGATTTTTTGTGATATCACGCTTTCACAAAAAATGTGGCGTATGAAGCTTGTCAAAAAAGGCCACCGGCCTTTTTTGACAAGCTGGAGCCGCCACATTTTTTGTGAAAGCGTGATATCACAAAAAATCTCGCGTTGCGAGGCAAACGCCTGATAAATCAGGCTTATTGCTGGCGGTTATTGGAATA
>DBGBEC010000258.1:0-8426 GCA_048477415.1 Candidatus Limivicinus sp.
ATATCGGACTGCGTTGCTCACAAGAGCATATTGCAACGCTTGTCTGCGGCATAATTTGGCTGGCTATGCTTTTGCTCCGCAGTTTACTGCGGATACCGGGGCTTGAATATTTTTATTTATTCATTCGCTTTGCCGGGGATATAAACGGAGTATGGCTTGTAAACAAAGCAATTCTATCCATTGCAGGATCGGCGCTCTGGTGTGCAGTTTATATGACCTGTAAAAACCGGCTGAACACCTAAGCATACTTTACAGCCAAACACTCAAAAACTACTGGGATGTGCCTTTGCCATTGGATGCGCTGTGGGCGGCGGTGCGCTGGGCAGTCAAGCCCAACGGCGCGGCCCTGTTCTTCGCTCAATGCCCCTATGACAAGGTACTGGGGGCGTCCGACCTCGCCATGCTCCGCTATGAATGGATATGGTACAAGGAACGCGGAACGGGCTTTCTCAATGCCAACCGCGCCCCGCTGAAAAAGTCGGAGAACATTCTGGTGTTCTATCAGAAGTCCCCGGCCTACTTCCCGCAGTTTACTTATGGGGAGCCGTACAGCAAGGTGCACGCCCGCAGCGGAACCAGCCCCAACTATGGCAAGTTTGAGCGGCAGGGCTCGTCATCCAACGACGGGCGGCGCTATCCGGGGAATGTGCTGTTTGTGCAGACGGTGGCGCATCCTACCCACCCGACGCAAAAGCCCGTGGAGCTGTGCGAATATCTCATTAAAACCTATACCCGCCCCGGCGAGGTGGTGGCCGATCTCTGCGCTGGCTCCGGGACAACCGCCGTGGCCGCCCTCAACACGGGCCGCCGTTTCGTCTGCTTTGAAAGCGCCCAGGCCATCTACGGCCCTGCCGCCCAGCGCATTGAACAGGCGCGGCTGGCCGTGGAGCGTGGCGGAAAAGGAAATTGATCGTTTTCCCAATGTCGGGAAAACCATTCTGCTGATAAATATGACATTGATTTTTACAGCAGAATAGGATATATTATAAGCGAAAGGAGCTGATAGTATATGCCGAACATTAAACCGATTTCCGATCTCCGCAACTATACCGAAGTGCTGCATGATGTAGCTGTTGGCGCTCCTGTTTTTCTGACAAAGAACGGACGTGGGCGATATGCGATTGTGGATATACACGATTATGAAAAATCCCAGGCGACCATTCGACTGATGAATGAGCTTGCCAAGGGCCGGAAGTCTGGCGAAGAGAAAGGCTGGCTGTCTTTAGAGGCTGTGGAGGAGCATCTCGGGCTTGCCCATGAATAAACTTCATTTTGCACCCGAGGCCCAGAATGACCTTGATGAAATTCAGACTTATATCGCAGAGGACTTGGAAAATCCCCAAGCGGCGCAATCTACGGTAGGCAAGATCATGAAAAATGTCCGCCTGCTTCTGAAACACTCGCTGATTGGAGCGCCCCTATCCTCGATTGCGGATGTTGACAGCGATTACAGATTTCTTGTCAGCGGAAACTATATGGTGTTCTACCGTGTGAACGGCACCGATGTGTTTGTTGACCGTGTACTGTACGGACGCCGGGATTATCTGCGTATTCTGCTGGGCGACACACCTATGGATGACACAACCGAATAAAGGAATCATTTTTCCGACGCCGGGAAAATGATACTGTTCCAACTACTCAACCGCGTGGAGCCCCCCGCGCAGAGGTATAATAAAGATGGTGGTAGACACCATGTACCTTGAAAATTACATAGGTTTTGCGATTGAGCCGCACTTTCATATTGCCCATCTGACAATGTGAAAGGATGGTTCAATTATGGAAAACAGAGTTTATTGCTTATACCGGGTGTCCACCGACAAGCAGGTGGACTACGACGAAAAAAGCCAAGCCGACATCCCCATGCAGCGGAAAGAATGTCACCGCTTCGCTGAAAAAATGGGCTGGACGATTGTTCATGAGGAACAGGAGGACGGTGTTTCCGGCCACAAGGTACGGGCCGAAAACCGGGACAAGGTGCAGATCATCAAGGAACACGCCAAGCAGGGCAAGTTTGATATTCTGCTGGTGTTCATGTTTGACCGCATCGGGCGCATCGCTGACGAAACGCCCTTTGTGGTAGAATGGTTTGTACGAAACGGCATCCGGGTCTGGAGTACCCAAGAGGGCGAACAGCGCTTTGACAGCCACACCGACAAGCTGACGAATTATATCCGCTTCTGGCAGGCTGACGGGGAAAGCGAAAAGACTTCTATCCGCACAAGGACGGCCTTGGGCCAGCTCGTTGAGGATGGCTACTTCAAAGGCGGGCTTGCTCCATACGGTTATGACCTTATCAAAAGCGGGCGCTTCAACAAGCGCAAGCATGAGCTGTATGAGCTTGTGGTGAACGAGGCCGAGGCCGCTGTGGTGCGTATCATGTTTGACAAGTATGTGCATGAGGGCTTCGGCGCTCAACGGATCGCAACCTACTTGAACAAGCTGGGCTACCGGGCGAGGTCGGGTAAAAACTGGCACCACGCCAGCATCCGGGGCATCATCTGCAATCTCACCTATACCGGCGTACTCCGCAGCGGCGATAGCCGCTCCCAAGTGCTGCCCCACTTGCAGATTATCCCGCCCGAGCTGTTTGAAGCGGCCCAAAGCATCCGCACCACACGGGCCAACAGCGCAGAGCAGGAACGGCGCATCCCCCTCAACACACGGGGCAACTCCCTGTTGGCCGGGAATGTGTTTTGTGGGCATTGCGGCTCCCGGCTCTCCCTCACCACCAACGGCAAGGCTTATCCCTGCAAGGATGACCCCAGCCGGATCGTCAAGCGGGTACGGTATATCTGCTACGGCAAGACCCGCAAGCAGACGGAATGTGACGGGCAGACAGGCTACACGGCGCACACGCTGGACGGTATCATTGATAAGGTTGTGCGGCAGATTTTCGACCGCATGAAAGCGATCCCCAAGAGCGAGGTCGTAAATATCCGCTACAAAGAAAAAATGGAGGAGCGAAAATCGCTTCTCCAAAGTGTCCGGGGCGAATACGCCAAGGCCGCCGCCGATCTTGAGGCGCTGAAAGGCGAGGTGCTAAAAAGCATCCGTGGGGAAAGCACCTTTTCCAAAGAGCTGCTGGGGTCGCTGATTGCGGAGGCCGAGGCCAAGTGTGCTGACCTGCAAAAGAGCATGGAGGGCGCACAGGCCGCCTATGACGAGGGGAAGGCTGTGCTGGCAACCCTCAACGCCCAATACGATGACATTATCTCTTGGTCTGAAATGTACGACACCGCAAGCATGGAGGCCAAGAAAATGATCGTGAGCTGCTTGATCAAGAGGGTGGATGTCTACCGGGATTACAAGCTGCACATTGATTTCAATATCGACTTCAATCAATTCAGCGGCGGTCTGGACATGATAACGATTGCCGCATAAAAAGCAAGAAGTCGTTTCCCAAAGGAAACGACTTCTCGATCACACTCTCTTGTGATGGTGGAGATAAGCGGGATCGAACCGCTGACCTCTTGAATGCCATTCAAGCGCTCTCCCAGCTGAGCTATACCCCCAAATGGTGAGAGTGTAATTATTAAGTTTTTCGGGGGGTGCGTAACCGCTTCAACCGGGCTCCCAGCTGAGCCATACCCCCATGTTGAAGGCCTGCGGACGGTTTGGATCCGGGCCTGGTGCCAACGCTTTCCAGCAGGCGAGAACTATAATAGCAGAGAGGAGGACAAATGTCAATCCCTATTTTAAAAAAATTTGGATTTTCTGCGTTTGAGCCTATATTTCTATGGTGATAAGGCTCAGCCCCTGGCGCTGGGCGTAGAGAATGGTGTTCATGGTGCCGCCGGGCTGGCCGCTGAAGCAGGCCAGAAGCAGGGAGGCGTTATCCACCATGTAGCGGTTGCGGCGCATCATGCAGCCGGGGCTGTAGTCCTGCTGGATAAGGGTGGACCTGTCGCAGCGCGAGAGGATATCCTCATACAGCTCCCTCTGGGGGCGGGGCCAGCTTCGGCTTTGACCCTGGCAGGGGATGGCGGCCTCAAGGCTTACGTCACCGTGTATATCCCTGAGGGCCAGCACGGCCTGGGCAAAAAACATGTCGCAGCCATGGGCCATGCCGCAGATATAATGCCTGTAACCCGCCTGATATATCCCTTCAAGCCTTGCGGCCAGTTCCTGGCGCAGAGCAAGGCAGCGGGGATCGTCCTCTCTGTCGCCCCAGGGCAGGCCTTTCGGCCGGTGCCCGGTAAAGGCGCAGCTCGTTTCCCTGTCAAACATAAGGACCTCCTGTGTTTATGCGGCTTACGGGCTGACAGCCGCAAAAGATGATGGATCAGCCCATTCCGCTGTAGCTTCGCCGCCTATTGTACTCTGAAAAAAAGGTATTGTCAAAAAAAGAATACAGTGCTATAATCAAGACATCTTCAGGGCAGGGTGTGATTCCCGACCGGCGGTGAGCAGCGCAGGCTGTAAGTCCGCGAGCCGAAAGGCAGGATCCGGTGAGATTCCGGGACCGACAGTATAGTCTGGATGGAAGAAGATGCGGGGCCGCGTTGCGGTCTCCGGCTCCTTTTCATATTCCACGCCCGAAGAGTTATATCTTCGGGCTTTTTTGCCGTCCGAAAGCTTTTGGGAAAGCCGGGCCTCCGCCCCGGGGCAAAAAAGCCGCAATCACTTTACAGGAGGAAAAGAAAATGGAAAAACAGAAAATGTCGACCCGCTATATGGCCGTGGTGGCCATGTTCTCCGCGGTGTCCTTCGTGCTGGTGCTGCTGAGCAAGGTGATACCGGACGTCGCCGGGTTTTTGAGCTATGAGCCGAAGGATGTGGCAGTGGTGATAGCGGGCTTTATATATGGTCCCATCACCAGCGTGCTCATCTCGGTTATAGTCTCTTTCGTGGAGATGATAAGCATAAGCGCCACCGGCCCTTACGGGATGATAATGAACATAGTATCCACCTGCGCTTTTGCCGTGCCCGCCGCCCTTTTATATAAAAAATACCACTCCCAGAAGGGCGCTGTCATGGGTCTGGCCCTGGGAGTCGTGGTGCTGGCCGCCTGCATGGTGCTTTGGAACTATATAATAACCCCCCTCTATATGGGCGTGCCCAGGAGCGAGGTGGCGAAGATGCTGGCCACAGTGTTTCTGCCCTTCAACCTCATAAAGGGCGGTATAAACGCCGCCCTCACCCTGCTGCTGTATAAGCCGGTGGTAGGAGCCCTGCGCAAGGCGAAGCTTGCCGAGCCCACCAAGAGCGGCAGCGGCAAGGGCGCTTTCAAGCCCGGGTTCCTGCTCTTCTCCCTGGCGGTCCTGGCCACCTTCGTGCTCCTTTTCCTGGTGATGACCGGGGTGATCTAATAGTTGAAAGCTCTTAAAAATATGCCCGGGCAGAGCTTTGCTCCCTGGGAAGGACCCGGCGGAGCCTGCCAAGGCTGAAGGCGAAGTTTACAAGCTCGGTGGCGTATATCATGAATATATAGGCGCTGAGGGCGTACCGCGGCAGGAGCCACCACACGAGACCCAGGCCCAGAAGGGCGTCCAGAATGTTTATGCCCATGCTCCACACCTGCTGCCCCAGGCCTTTCAGGCAGCCGTCAATGCTCATGTCAGTGTACATGATGGGGATGAGCGGGGCTATGACCCGGATATATCGGCCCGCCTCGGCGCTCTCATAGACGGCCTGACCCAGCATATCCGAAAAAACGAACATGAAAAGCCCCACCGCGGAAGAGAAAAGCAGGCTGAGCCGGAGGAGCCCCCGGGAGTAGCCCTTTATCTCCCGCCGGTCCCCGCGGACCTGGGCCTCGGTGAGCTCGGGCACAATGAGCTCGGCCGCAGCGGACATTATGCAGGAGGGGAAGAGCACGATCGGCAGCACCATGCCCTGTATGGTGCCATAGCCGGACAGAGCGCCGTCGGCGGAATAGCCGGCGGCCTTCAGCCCCCGGGGCACAAGCAGGTGCTGTATGGTGGTCAGGGCGCTGCGGGCATAGGCAGAGACGGCCAGGGGCAGGGCTATCCTCAGCATCCGCCCCGTGAGCCCCCGCCCATTAGCTGCTTCCCCATAGTGGCGCAGCCGGTCCAGCCGGTATGTGAGAAACATGAGCGCAAGAGAGAGTACGTCCGCCGCAAGCCGCCCCAGGGTGACTGCGGCGCAGCTTTTTTCTATATCCGCCTCCGGGCTGAGCGACAGGCAGAGAGACACCAGCCATATCCCGGCGACCTGCTCCACAAAGTGGATGAGCGTGGGCTTCCACACCCGGCCGCAGGCGGTGAAATACCCCGAGATAGCGGCGCAGAGAGATATGCAGGGCATACCGAAGGCGGAGATACGCAGGGAGAGGACGGTCCTGGCGTCGCCTATCCACAAAAAGCCGATGGGCTCTGCCAGAAGCCACAGTATGGCCGCCGCCGCGCAGCCGAAGAAGGCACCGTAGGATATGCAGCGGCCCATGACAGAGCCAATGCCCCCCGAATTATCCCCGCCTATCTCCTCGGCCACGAGCCTTGTGGCCGCAAAGCGTATGCCAGAGATGGCAAAGCTCGCGCAGAGGTTCGTGACCGACAGCACGAGCTGATAAAGCCCTATGCCGGCCGAGCCTATCCTCCCGACGAGCCATACCTGGAAGGCCATGCCTATACAGCTCATCAGCAGTGACGAGCAGGTAAGCAGGGCGGTGTTGTATATAAGGCGTCTGCGCTGCATGGACATCCTCCTTCCGTCTCTACAAGTCTATGCAGACCGGCAGAGGGCTGAGAATAGGAAGAGCGGGATTTTTACAGCCGCGCAGGCGGCACATGGAAAAGCTCATATGTCCGCAGCCAGGGCAGATCGACGGGTGGCCTGTGCCCTTGCGGTATTTAGGCGGAGGACAGACAGCAAAACAAAGCCCTGCTCCATACCAGGGCCTGGTACCTCCCCCGGCAGGCAGCCCCCACGTATACAGCCGCAGACTATTTTTATTTTACATCCGGGCCGGAAAGTGATAATATATAGATACAGAGTAGTTTCGGCAAAAGGGAAGATGGAATAGGAGGGTGTTTTTATGATAGTATGCATAGGAAGACAGCACGGGAGCAACGGCCACGATATAGCCCGGGCGCTGGCGGAAGAGCTGGGCTGCCCCTGCTATGACAAAGAGATCGTGGATCACGCCGCGGAAAACTCCAACTTCAGCAAGGAAATCTTCAGATCCTATGACGAGAAGCGGGTGTCGCCCTATATAATACCCACGCCCCACTACGCCGGTCTGCACGAGGGCTTCAGGCTGAACATGCAGGTGGCCTCCGCCCAGTTCGAGGCCATACGGAACCTGGCGGACAAGGGCGACGGGGTCTTCGTGGGCCGCTGCGCGGACTATGTGCTCAAGGGCCGGAAGGATCTTGTCCGGGTGTTCATAATGGCTGAAGAGGATTTTCGCGTGAAGACCCTCATGCACCGCAAGGGTATCCAGGAGGATCAAGCCTGGCGGCTCATGCGGGAGGTGGATAAAGACCGCTCCAGCTACTATAAATATTACACTGACCAGCTCTGGGGCGAGTCCGGATATTACGACCTCTGTGTAAACAGCGGCAACATCGGCATAAAAGGCGCGGTAAAGGTGATAAAGACCTATGTCTCCGCCCTGTGACCGCCCCATAGGCGGCGTCAGAAAAAGCCGACTGCATTCCGCTTGCGGCGCTGCCCCAAGCTCCATATCCGTCGGCTCCTTCTTCCTTTCCGGCTCAAACCCACTCCGTTGGGCTTTGAGCCGGTTATGTGGGGGAGACCTTGGCTCCCTCGATGAGGGAGGCAGGGGAACTGCCGACTGTGGGGCGTGGGGTTGTGGAAGGTGTACAAAAAATGGCGGTGGGATTTGTACAAAGCTATGGGAAGCCATGAATAGGAAAAAGGGGCTTGCTTTTTTGGCCCTCATGCAATATAATCCACACGAAAAGAAGATTTTTAAGCTTCGGTACAGAGATGCCGGCAAAATCGCCTATAACATACGGATGCATCAAGGTGTGTCTGTATTTTTGCGTGTCTTGCCGGAACCGGCAGGGCACTTTTTGCTGCCCGAAAGGAGGAAGCCATGAGGCTGAAGGCGCGGATAATGGACGAGGCGGCCCTGAAGCGGGCCATGATGCGCATATCCCACGAGATCGCCGAAAAGAACAAGGGCGTGGAGAATATCCTGCTTGTGGGCATACGCCGCCGGGGCGAGCCTCTGGCCCGGCAGATACAGGCCAACATAAAGGCCATTGAAGGTGTGGAGCCTCCCTGCGGCAGTATCGACATCCGCTTTTACCGGGATGATCTGAGCACACTGTCGGAAAATCCCCAGGTGAAAAAGACCGAGCTGCCCTTTGATGTGAACGGCCGGGATCTTGTCCTGGTGGACGATGTTTTGTATACGGGGCGCACGGCCCGGGCGGCCATCGAGGCGGTGTTCAGCTGCGGCCGGCCCAGAAGCATCCAGTTTGCCGTTATAGTGG
>DBGBEC010000259.1:0-3559 GCA_048477415.1 Candidatus Limivicinus sp.
ATGCTGGACATGTTTGAAGACAACGACGACGTGCAGAACGTCTGGCACAACTGGGAAGACGCGGAATAGAATAAAACGAGCCAAAGGGTCTGCTGCCTGCGCAAAACAGGCGGCAGACCCTTTGGTTTAGGTTGCAGAAGAAAAGGCGGCGTTGGGGATAGACCATTGTCTAAGTTTTGTTTCAGGTTTACAGGGCAGGGAGAATGTGGTACAATCCAATGAGATCAAGCGCGTGGAGGCAGAGATGTTTGACAGGCTGAAAACACTGAAAAATCAATATGAAGAGCTTTGCCGCCGCATGGAGGAGCCGGAGACATATTCCGACCCTGCCGTGTATGCCAAATGCGAGAGAGAAGTTAGGGAGCTTGCCCCCCTGGCCGAGGCCTTTTCCGCCTATGAGCGGGCCTGCGGGGATATGGAGCAGGCGAGGGAGCTTATGGCGGACGGTGAATTGAAGGAGCTTGCCCAAGAGGAGTTTCAGCTTGCCAGGGCCGAGAAAGAGCGGCTTGAAAACGAGATAAAACTGCTGCTCCTGCCCAAGGACCCAAACGACGGGAAAAATGTCATCATGGAGATACGGGGCGGCGTAGGCGGCGAGGAAGGCATGCTTTTCGCGGCGGATCTTTTCCGGATGTATTCCATGTACGCGGAGTCTAAAGGCTGGAAGACAGACGTGGTGAACGTGAACGAGACGGAGCTTGGCGGCATAAAGGAAATAAGCTTTGTCATCGAGGGCCAGGGGGCCTATTCACGGCTGAAATTCGAGGCCGGGGGCCATCGGGTCCAGCGGGTGCCGGTGACAGAGTCCGGCGGGCGCATACACACATCCGCCGCCACGGTGGCGGTGCTGCCGCAGATAGAGGATGTGGACTTTAAGCTGGATATGAACGAGCTTCGGATAGACACCTTCCGCTCCTCCGGCGCTGGGGGGCAGCACGTCAACAAGACAGAGAGCGCCATAAGGGTGACACATCTGCCCAGCGGCCTTGTGGTAGAGTGCCAGGACGAGCGCAGCCAGTATAAAAACAAGGACAGGGCCCTTCAGATACTCCGCTCCAAGCTTTATGAGGCGGAGCAGGCAAAGCAGAACGCGGCCCTTGCCGCCGAGCGGAAAAGCCAGATAGGCTCAGGTGACAGGAGCGAGAGAGTGCGCACATATAACTTCCCCCAGAACCGTGTCACCGACCACAGGCTCAGCGGCGACAGCAAGAACTTTAATATATCCTCCATTATAAACGGGGACCTTGACCCCCTTATCGAGGCGCTGATAACGGCGGAGCAGGCGGAGAAGCTGGCCCGGCAGGGGGAGGATTAAATGGAGACAAAAATATTCAGGGCCGACCTTGACCAGGCGGCGGAGCTTATAAAAAATGGCGAGCTTGTGGCTGTGCCTACAGAGACGGTGTACGGTCTCGCGGGGAACGGCCTGGATGAAAGGGCCGTGGAAAAGATATACGAGCTCAAGGGCCGCCCCGCTGTAAAGCCCCTTTCCCTTATGGTGTCCGGTCCCCAGGATATGGACAGCTACTGCGTGGACATCCCTCCCCAGGCGAGAAGGCTTGCAGAGCGTTTCTGGCCCGGCCCTCTTACCATTGTGCTGAAGTCGCGGGAGACCGTGCCGGAGCTCGTGCGGGCCGGGGGAGAGACGGTTGGTCTTCGCTGCCCGGACCACCCGGCCACGCTTAGGCTTTTGGAGCTTGCGGGCCTGCCCCTTGCCGCTCCCTCCGCCAACCCCTCCGGGGAAGAGAGCCCGAAGACGGCGGAAAAGGTGGCGGAATATTTCCAGGCTAAGCTCCCGGGCATAATAGACGGCGGTCCATGCAGCCTTGGCCGGGAGTCGAGCCTTATCGACATGAGCTCCGCTCCATACAAGCTCCTTCGCCAGGGCGCTTTGAGCCGGGAGCGCATAGAGGAGGCCCTTGTCGAGGGACTGCTGCTTGTGGGGATAACCGGCGGGACAGGCTGCGGAAAGACCACGGCCCTGCTGGAGCTTGAGAAGCTGGGCGCTCTGGTCATCGACTGCGACCAGGTGTATCACAGCCTTCTCCAAACGAGCGCGGAGCTTATAGCCGAGCTGGACAGCCGCTTTCCCGACGTTGTAAAAGATGGTCAGCTCGACAGAAAAGCCCTTGGAGCCATTGTCTTTTCAGACGCTGCGGCCCTGAGAGAGCTGAACCGGATAAGCCACCGGCATGTGGGCGAGGCAGTGCAGGCCCGTTTGAGAGACTGGGCCATGAAAGGCGGCCGGATCGCCGCCATTGACGCCATAGAGCTGATAGGCAGCGGCCTTGGCAGGCGCTGCGCCTTCACCCTTGCCGTCACCGCCCCGGAGGAGCTTAGAGCCGCGCGCATAATGGCCCGGGACGGTATAAGCCGGGAATATGCCCTTATGCGGATAAGGGCCCAGCGTCCGGACAGCTATTTTGAAGAAAACTGCGACTATGTCCTGAAAAACGACTCGGACAAGGCAGCTTTTGTAAATAAGTTCAACAAACTCATCAAGGAGGAACTGGAAAAATGGACGAACTGAGGAGCAAGCTGTTCTATGAGCAGAAAAACGGCTATGATCTTATAGACACAGAGGAGCACCTGGCGGTGGAAGACTATTGCCGGGACTATATGCAGTATCTCAACAGCTCCCGCACAGAGCGGGAGGCCGTGAACAACGCCATCAGCCTGGCCGAGGGCCGGGGCTTTGTGGAGTATAAGCCCGGCATGGAGCTGCAAGCCGGGATGAAGCTTTATAAAAATAACCGGGGCAAGGCTCTTATGCTGGCGGTGATCGGTAAAAAGCCCCTGAGCGAGGGGGCCGTCATTGCCGGGGCCCATGTAGACGCGCCCCGGCTCGACCTGAAGCAGGTCACTATGTACGAGTCGGATGAGCTGTGCTATTTCAAGACCCATTATTACGGCGGCATAAAAAAATATCAGTGGGTCACGATCCCCCTGGAGCTGCACGGCGTTGTGGCCCTGAAAAACGGGGACCTGGTAGACATCACCATCGGCCGCGAACCGGAGGAGCCCAAGTTCATCATAACCGACCTTCTTCCCCATCTGGCGGCGGACCAGATGAAAAAGACCCTGGCCGAGGGCATAACAGGGGAGGGGCTGAACATCCTTATCGGCAGCACCCCCTATGCCGACGAGGGCAAGGACAGGGTGAAGCTCGCAGTCATGAGCATTCTGAACGACATGTACGGTATCACCGAGGAGGACTTCCTCTCTGCCGAGCTCACCGCCGTTCCGGCCTTCGATGTGTGCGAGATAGGTCTGGACAGGAGCCTTATCGGCGGCTATGGCCACGACGACAGGGTCTGCGCCTTCGCGGAGCTGAAGGCGATATTCGATGTGGAAGAGCCGGAGAAGACCTGCGTCTGTATCCTGGCGGACAAGGAGGAGATAGGCTCCATGGGTGTCACCGGCATGCAGAGCGCCGCCTTCGACTGCTTCATGGAGGACCTCTGCGCGGGACAGAGCACAGAGCTGCGCCGCTGCTTTGAAAACAGCTTCTGCCTCTCGGCTGACGTGAGCAACGCCTATGACCCCCTCTATCCCGAAG
>DBGBEC010000260.1:0-6220 GCA_048477415.1 Candidatus Limivicinus sp.
GCCCAAAGCTTAGGGCAATTCCCTGTTTTTTGAACTTTTTATCAAGTATTACCGGGAATATCAGGGTATAAAGCCAGAGAAGAATACATTTTTGGTAATTGACAGCGCCAAAATAATTGTTATAATTCAAAGTATGAAAAAGAAACGTTCAGAGAAAGGAGCAGATAACACATGCCGTCAAGTCAGAATACCGAGACCATAAAAATGCTTGACAACGCCCTCGCCGTCCTGGACACTCTGCGCATAGGCACAAAAAAACTGGGCGTTAACGAGATCGCTAAGATCTGCGGTATAAACCCCTCCACCACCTTCAGGATATTGAAGACCCTTGAAGCAAACGGATGGGTCTTTCAATGCGGCGACGGGCGCTATATCGCCGGGCAGAAGATAAGCTTCGTCCTGTCGAGCAATAATCTCTATCTGGCGCTGAAGGAAGTGGCCTTCTATGTGATGGACAGATACACAAGGGAGCACTCCCAGGCCATGAATCTTATGGTGCGGGACGGGCAGGACTGCTATATCCTTCAGCAGTCCAGGACCAGTAATCTTTTCGACTATATCCCTCCGCTGGGCTCTTCCCTCCCCTTCTATGCCTGCGCCTGCGGCAAGGTGCTGATGTCAGAGCTGCCCATTGCCCTCGCAGACGAGATCATCCAGGCCTGCGACATGGTCCCCCTCACCCCCAGCACCATCACGAATCCCGAGGACTTTTGGAAAGAGCTGCGGACCGTGGCCAAGCAGGGCTATGCCTTTGACAACAAGGAGGCCGCCGGCAACAGCAGCTGCATCGCCGTGCCCGTGCGGGATCAGGAGGGCAGCATAATGGCCGCCCTCTCCTTCAGCGGCTTTGTGGGCGAGCGGGAGCTGACAGAGCTCCTGGCCTATCTCCCGGCCCTGAGATCCGCCGCCGAGGAGATATCCGCCAAACTCTTCCAATGCCGCCAGCGCTGAGATAAAAACAGCAGCTCCCCCTCTGTTAGTTTTTTAGAGGAGGAGCTGCTGTTTGTCATGTATTTATTGTTTTTCGATAAAAAATAATTGACATTCAATAATCGTCGTGCTATCATGTGCCCATGAAAGGGGCTGGATCATGATGAAATGGACCGAGGACAGGAGCATAGCGCTTTCCCAGATATGCCTGGGGATCTTCGCCTTTTTGCTGGCGGCGCTGGATATGGGCTGTTATTGGGCGGTGAGCTGGTTCATCTCCCTGCGGGGCATGCCCTGGCAGAGCGGGCTGGGGCTGATGGCTGTCATATATCTTTGCAGCGTCTTCGGCTGGCTGCTGCTGCACAGGCTATGGGGCCTGCTGAAGAGCATGAAAATGGGCCAGGTCTTCACCGAGGAGAATGTGCGAAGGCTCCGCTGGGTGAGCTGGTGCTGCGCCGGGGCGGCGTCTGTGTGTCTTTTGGGCAGTACGTTTTATCTGCCGCTGCTGTTTCTGGCCATGGCGGCGGGCTTTATGGCCCTTATCGTGCGGATAGTGAAAAACGTGTTCCGCCAGGCCGGGTCCATGAAGGCCGAGCTGGACTTCACAGTATGAGGTGCGGGCCATGGAGATACTGGTCAATTTGGATGTGATGATGGCAAAGCGGAAGATATCCGGCGGGGACTTGGCGGAGAGGATCGGCATAACCCCGGCCAATCTGTCCATTTTAAAAAACAACAAGGCCAAGGCCATCCGCTTTTCCACCCTGATGGCCCTCTGCCACGAGCTGGGCTGTCAGCCCGGGGATATTTTGGAATTCGTGGACGACGAGCCCGGAAAAGGAGGCTGAGCATGGAGGAAAACAGGATAAAAAAGCCGGAAGACCCGGCCTTCTCCCCAAGCGTTAGGGAGATGATCGCCGCCTTCTGCATGTATCCGGCGGCCTATTTTTACTGGCGCTGGGGCTTTACGGCCTGGGGCCTGCCCATCTTCGCTTTGATGTTCACCGCCCTGACAGAGCTTGTAAACCGGGGCAGAGCGCGGCCCGGAGAGAGCTGGATATGGCTGGGCTGTCTCTGGCTCGTCACGCTGAGCGTCCCCCTGGGCAGGGCCCGGGTATGGGGGGACGAGCTGCCCTGGCTCTTCGCCCACCTTTTCGCCGTGTGGTGGCTCATGAGCCGCAGCGGGCGGCTCATGGACGGGCAGAGCGGGCCCCTGCTGATCTTCGACGGGCTCAACGCCTTTGTCCTTATCCCCTTCAAGAACTTTTTTCTCCGGCTGCGCACGGTCTGGTCCGGCCTGAGCCGTTGGATGAAGGGGGAGCGCTGGGGCAGCCTTGCCCTGAGCGGGGCGGCCCTGCTGGGGGCGCTGCTGCTGTTAGCCGCCGCCTCCGGGCTGCTTATGAGCGCGGACCAGGGCTTTGCCCGGCTGATGTCCGGCTTTGCCGGGCTTTTCTCCTTCAGGCTCGACGGAGCCTCTGTTTCAAGCCTTTTGCTGAGCCTGCCCGTGGGGGCCTGGCTGTTCGGCCTTGTGTCGGGCAGCGTTAGGGAGGACCCTGAGCGGCTTCAGCGCAGGGGCCGGGAGCTTCGCTCTGCGGCGGCCAGGCTGCGCCGGGTGTCCCCAGGGCTGCTATGCCTTATAACGGGGCTTTTCTGCCTACTGTATCTGGTCTTTTTCCTGGTGCAGGCCCAATATCTCTTCGGCGCCTTCACCCGAAGCCTGCCCGAGGGCTTTATCGTATCCCAGTACGCGAGGCAGGGCTTTTTCGAGCTGTGCCAGGTCATGACGGTGAACTTTTTGCTGCTGGGCCTGGTGGGTCTTTTGTCGGCGGAGCCCCTGCCGGACAGCGGCTGGCTCAAGCGGCTCTGCGCGCTGCTCCTGGCCGAGAGCCTGCTGTTCGCCCTCATCGCTTTCTCAAAGCTGGTCCTTTACATCTCCTGTTTCGGCTTTACGCCGCTGCGCCTCCAGTCAAGCTGGCTCGTCTGCGTGCTGGCGGCCGGCTGCGTCTGCGCCCTGTACAGCCTGCTCAGCGGCAAAAAAAGCTTCCGCCCCTGGCTCGTCATCTCCGCCCTGAGCCTGGCCCTGCTGCATTTATATTGAGCGCCGGAAAACACGTCATAAACGCTCGACTGGCCTTGAATATCGGCGGCAAGCGGTATACCGCGCCTATAGGATATGGTGATATCAGAGAAAGGCGGAGGCCAGCCCCTCAGAGCAGGATCTGGAGCTTCTCACAGAACTTGTTGCTGAAACAAGATACGCTGAGAACACCGCCGACAGCGCTTTAAGAGATATTATAATATCCTCCGCCCAGCCTTACCTACAGGGCGAAAAAAGCCTTGAGGAGACCCAGGCTCTCATACAGTCCCGGGCCTCTGTCTATATGTCGGAAAACTACGGCTGAAGCGGCTGTCTTTTCCTGAACTTAGCAAACAAAACAGCAAATGGAAAGCTTGAAGACTTTTCCATTTGCTGTTTTGTTTATCAATACAACTATGACCAGGCTTAACGTCGATGTGGTATAGGAAGGCCGCTCAGGCTGCACGGGCGCATATGCGGCACACAGCGATGACCCGGGACCTTTATGTCATAGGGACGCTATGAGCTTGCAGTAGAAGTCTGCGGCGCAGGTGAAGTGGTCTGAGGGGATGGGGGCCGCGAGGCTGCGCAGGGGCTGGCTGCGGCCCCAGTCCACATACACCGGCTCCTCACCGGCGATGGCCAGGAGCTCCGCCTTGGCACAGGGGAAATCCACCTTGGCAATGGCCTTGTGGATATAGTGAAACAGGGCTGGATAGGCGTCTTTAGTCATTTTTCTCCACCTTTCGAGGCTGATAGGCGGTATAGCGCAGCTCTCTGTCGCCCTGGCCGCCCAGCTCCGGGCAGCTCGCGCCCCGGTGGTCAAAGGAGAACATGGGGCTGCTGTGTACCGCCTGGGCGCGCATTTGGTCGATGATGCCGGGGTAGAGGTCGGCCTTTATGAGCCCGGGGCAGCCGTTGGAGGCCTCGGTTATCACATTTCCGTCCGGCCCCACTATCATGCTGCGGCCGAAGCAGGAGCGAGCCTCGTTCCGGGCAAGACCGGAGCAGTTGGCCCCCACCACATAGACCTGGTTAAAGTAGGCGCTGGCCCGGTTGGTCAGCTCCCAGGCCTGGCTCCAGGGGTCCATATAGTGGGTGGGACGTATTATCACGTTGGCCCCTTTATAGGCGGCCTCCCGCCATATCTCCGGATAGTCGCCGTCGGCGCAGATGATGAGGCCGATACGGGAGCCCTTCGGCCCCGGACACACGCCGCATTCCGTCCCGGGCACGGCGTTTTCAAAGGGGATCCAGGGGTTCATCTTTACATAGCTGTGTACTATCTGGCCCCGGTCGTTTATGAGCAGGGACGTATTTTTGAAGCTGCGGCCGCTTTCGCTGCGGATCAGGGGGCTTACGACGCACCAGACCGACAGCTCAGCGCAGCGCCGGCACACCCGGGCAAGCTGCTCGCTCTCCATGGTCATCAGCGCCTCTTCATAGTTCACGGGGGCAAAGCCCTGAAAGCAGGCCTCCGGGAAGACCACCAGGTCCAGCCCCGGGAAGGCGCTGACGGACATATCCAGATAATTCAGGATAGTCTCCGTGTTCTCGTTGAGCTCCCCCAGAGTCTGCGCACCGACGGGGGCAAACTGGACGCAGGCCACGCTCAGGGCCTGGGTGCTTATGGTCCCGTTGAGCGCGAAAATATTGCCGATATTCATATTCTTCTGCCTCTGTTCCCTTTTTATGTCAGACAGTCTCGGCGTTCTCCGCTATCTCGTGCCGGTCGTTAAGGCCGCATTTTTTCAGCAGCCAGTCAAAAACAGGCACACAGATGGCAGAGACCAGGATGCCGAAGAGAGGGGGGATACCCAGAGCGGCCCTGTCGGTCACGAAAGCGACGATGGTACCGGCTATATAGGCCAGGACCGGACCCAGGCGGAACATCTTGAACTTCACCGCGCTGAGCACGGGTATGCGGCGCTTGTACACGAAGAAATAATCCCCCAGCATGACGCCGCCCAGGGGCGGGATGAAGATGCCCAGAAGCACCAGGAAGTTTATGAGCTGGGCATAGAAGCCGGTGCAGGCCAGGATGATGGCGATGACCAGGCCGCCGATAAGGAAGGGGGTCTTGTTCTGCTTGTTGGCCATTTCAGCCCCGGCCACGCCCCAGGCATAGGCCCCGGCGTGGGCGGTGGTCCAGATATTGAGGGTGAGAACCACCAGGGCGAAGAAGATGAGCCCGGTCTTGAGCATGACGATGATGAAATCCGCCTCGTTATAGGCAAGGCCGCCGATGATACCGGCAAAGAGCATGATGGTGTTGCCTATCATGAAGGCGATGAAACCGGCCAGGAAAGCGGTCTTGGCGTTCTTGGCGAAGCGGGACCAGTTGCAGGCCTGGGTACCCATGGAGGCGAAGGTGCCCACGATGGCGGTCATGGCGGAGGCCACGCTCATCTCCGTGCTGGGGACGGCCTGGCTGATGGCCGCGAAGCCGCCGGCGGACCGGGCCGCCAGGATAGGGACATAGACCACAAGGAGCATAAGGGCGGGCACCGCCACATAGGCCACCTTTTCCATGGCCTTGTAGCCCCAGATGGCGGTTATACCGAAGACCACGGCCCAGAGCAGGGTGAACCACACCGCCGCCTCGGGCAGGTCGAAGGCTGTGGAAAAGAGCTGGCCGGTATAGGCGCTGACATAGGCGTACCAGCCGATCTGGGTGCCGCCCAGCAGCAGCCCCGCCCACTTTGAGCCGCCGGTACCAAGGGTATAGCGGGAGAGCATGACGGAGGTCAGGCCGGTTTTCGCCCCGATGGCGCAGTTGAGGGCCACATACACCCCCAGGACCAGGTTGCCCACAAGGACGATCCAGCTCAGGTCGGAAAAGCTGAAGGCCGTGGCTATCTGGGCGCCGGTGGACATGGTGGGGGCGAAGAAGGTTATCCCAAGGAGCACCGCCGCCACGGAAAAGAACGAGCGGCGGGCGGACTGGGGAACGTGGTCAATGGGATAGTCCTGGTCGATCTTCTCGCTGTTTTCGGCCCGGACGGGCTGTTTTTTATCTGACATGGGTCTTTCCTCCGTATCTTTATTTCTCAGAAAAGCGCCCTGCGCTCCAGCTTGTCAAAAAAGGCCACCGGCCTTTTTTGACAAGCTGGAGCCGCCACATTTTTTGTGAAAGCGTGATATCACAAAAAATCTCGCGTTGCGAGGCAAACGCCTGATAAATCAGGCTTATTGCTGGCGGTTATTGGAATA
>DBGBEC010000261.1:0-5143 GCA_048477415.1 Candidatus Limivicinus sp.
ATCCATATATCGTCAAAATGCTGTATCGTCAGAGCCTCGGCGCTTTCGATAACTGGCTCAGGCGGCACATAGTCCGCCTCGAAGCGCAGCACCGGAGGCAGCTCCGCCAGGCGGCGCGCGCAGTCTTTTACAAGCTCTCTGGTGCCCTCGTGGGTAACGGCGCTCATCTCGAAAAAGCTGTAGCCCTGCTTCTCCACATGCTTGCGGAGTTTTTCAATGTTTTCCCGCTCGTCACCCAACAGGTCGCATTTGTTCGCGGCCACTATCTGGGGCCTCCGGGCAAGCTCGGGGCTGTATTCCCGGAGCTCTGAATTGATGGCCTCAAAGTCCTCTATCGGGTCCCGACCCTCGCAGCCGGACACATCCACAAGGTGGATCAGCAGGCGGCACCTGTCTATATGGCGGAGAAAATCATGGCCCAGGCCAGCCCCTTCCGATGCCCCCTCGATTATGCCGGGGATATCCGCCATTACAAAGGAAAGGCCCTCGTCCACATAAACCACGCCCAGGTTGGGGAAGAGGGTGGTGAAATGATAGTTAGCTATCTTGGGATGGGCCTTGCTCACCACTGAAAGCAGGGTGGATTTGCCCACGTTGGGAAAGCCAACAAGGCCAACGTCTGCCAGGAGCTTCAGCTCCAGGGTGATATCATGGCTCTCGCCGGGCAGACCGGGTTTGGCAAAGCGCGGGACCTGTCTCGTAGGCGTGGCGAAATGCATGTTCCCCCAGCCGCCCCGGCCGCCACGGGCGGCAAGCCAGTTCTCACCGTCGGACATGTCGTGCATTATGGCGCC
The DNA here is from genome assembly GCA_048477415.1 of Candidatus Limivicinus sp. Lineage (GTDB taxonomy): Bacteria > Bacillota > Clostridia > Oscillospirales > Oscillospiraceae > Limivicinus. The sequence continues at coordinate 795 of DBGBEC010000261.1, forward strand.
GCTCTCTGTATCACGGACGAGGGTGCCCCGGGGCACTTTTATATACAGGGTCTCCCCGTCTTTGCCATAGCAGCGCTTGCCCTGGCCGTTGGCGCCGTTTCCGGCGGTATATTTCCGCTTGTATCTGAAGTCCATCAGGGTGGACATGTTGTCATCCACCACAAAGACCACGTTTCCGCCCCGGCCGCCGTCGCCGCCGTCCGGGCCGCCGGCAGCTACATATTTTTCCCTGTGGAAAGCGACGGCTCCGTCGCCTCCCCTGCCGGCCTGTATGCTTATCCGGGCCTTATCAACAAATGACGCCGCCATAAGGCCTCCTTTCCGCCGTAAAACGGCATTGTATCAAAGAAAATAATGGCCGGACAAAGTCCGGCCATTCTGGTCAATTTACTGGGCGATTTCTTCGTAAACAGAGACCTTTTTGCGCTCCTTGCCCATGCGCTCAAACTTCACAGTGCCATCCACCAGGGCGAACAGTGTGTCGTCCTTGCCCTTGCCCACGTTGGTGCCGGGGTGGATCTTGGTTCCGCGCTGTCTGACAAGGATGTTGCCGGCCAGGACAAACTGTCCATCGGCTCTCTTGGCACCAAGACGCTTTGACTCGCTGTCGCGGCCATTCTTGGTAGAACCCATACCTTTTTTATGTGCCATTTAGCTTACACCTCCATTAGTCGTTCTCAGTTGCGGAAAATCAGGCGTTGATGGTCTCGATCTGGACCTTGGTGTAGGGCTGTCTGTGGCCCTGGGTCCTGCGGTAGCCCTTTTTGGGCTTCATCTTGTAGACACGGACCTTCGCGCTCTTTCCGCTCTTGACCACATTCGCGGTGACGGAAGCGCCTTCGATAACAGGGGCGCCGAACACCGCAGTCTCGCCGTCGACAACGGCCAGGACCTGGTCAAACTTCACAGACTCGCCGGCAGCGACATCGAGCTTCTCGATAAACACAACGTCACCCTCGGCCACGCGGTACTGCTTACCGCCGGTCACGATGATTGCATGCTTCATGAACATTTCCTCCCTCTTTGCAGGTCTCGCTCTGGGGGTGGAGGGCTGACCTCTGCTTGATTACCCCTTCGACGCGGCCCTGATAGGATAACATGTCCCGCTCCTGATGTCAAGGATTTTATTGAAGATCCAGGCATATTTTCCGGGAAAAAACACAGCTCAGCCCACAGCCTCTATGGAGCTCTCCTCAACGAGCTGTGGGCTGCCGTCCTGGCCGTTTTCGGAGAGGAGCAGGCGGTGCTCCGCACCGTCCCCGGTCTTATAGGAGAGGAGCAGATCCGGCATGCCCTCGGGAATGAGGGTGACAAGCTGAAGGGCGCAGTCGCGCATATAGCTTCCATACCAGAGCTGGGCAGTCTCAAAAAAGCCGTCGGTATAATCTACCTGAGAGAGCTTCACATCGTACACGGTGCCCTGGGCGACAAGGCAAAGCTCCTCCCCCTCCTGGCTGAGAGCAAGGCGGTCTATCATCTCCATGCTGCCGTCCTCCACCTGGGAAAGGGGCTTCAGGTCGAAGGAGCCCTGGCCGGCCCTTTCGGCGGGAAGCCATTTTTCATCTATCCTGCCCTCAAGCTCCGAATAGGGTATCCTGAACTCAACCATACCCGCCGCGAAAGGTCCAAACTCGTAAAGATCGGAAAATATCACGAGCCCTTCCTGGTCAAAATACCAGGAACCGTCCCTCAAAAGGCCCGCGAAGGCCGTCTCATACTGTTCTTCCGGGAGGGTATTGGGGTCTATGCGCTCGCTGTAATACTCGTCGCTGGCTGCTTTCTCCAGCATGCGGCCGGTGAGATAGGCCGCGAGCCCCTCTTCCCCGTCGTAATCGTCCGTGAGCATGCTCAGGCTGAGCCTTTCCCCGGTCTCCGTGTCGAAGACATAGGCCCGCTCAACGCTGTTGCCGTGGACGCCGCCGGTGAACTCATAGCTGTTATACACCATGCTGAGCAGGCTGCTGTCCGCCCGTTCTATCCGGACGTTCTGGGAGGAGACAAATTCCAGGGACACCCCCTCTGCTCCGGTGCCGTATACATAGCTGTAATTGTCCTGGGCCTGCTGGAGCATAAGGTTATAGCCCGTGGCAGAGCCAACGCCGTGGTCGTTGCCGGTATAATAAGTCTCGGCCAGAAGGCCCAGATACTCGTTTATGGCGGAGGAGGCGGCGTCCCGGCCCTGGATATCCACATGTGGCTCCGCATAGGCGAAGCTCAGTATAAGCTCCTCGCCGGTGTTGGGGTCGTATTCCTCCAGAGCAGTCGTGCTTATATTCACTGTAAGCCGGTTTGAAAGCGCCTCACCGGCCGCCGGATCGGCAGTAACGGGCTCCGCGCTCTCCTCCGGGCTCTCCGTCTCGGCGGCGGGAGCCTCCGTGGCGCTCACGTCCGGCAGAGGCGGCAGCTCTATGTCCTTCAGGCTCTCAAGCTCAGTGCAGGCACAGAGTGAAATAGCAAGACAAGCGGCAAGAGCGGCAACAAAAAATTTTTTCATCATATCGTCCTTTCTTCCCCGCTGATGGACTTTGCCCCCGGGGAAACATTTTCAGCAGAGGGGCGGGATGCTCCTGGCAATGGCGGAATTAGTAAAGCGCCTGTCATCCGTGAGCTCTCTTATTATTTCGAGCTCCGGCGGGAAAAACAGGCCCTGGTCCTCGCTCTCAAGCTCTATCTCCAAAAAGGCCGTATCCGGCCAGAAGGGAAAAACATCGATCTCAAGAAGCTGTCCCATGTATTCAAGACAGTATCTTTTCTTCTCTATCGTCCGCCTTGTCCTGTCCGCCGATCTGAGACATTCCAGATATTCGCTTTCGCTTATTTCCCTCTCGATCTCTTCGCGGCTCACGGCGCTAATGCGTTTTTTCACGGTGTGGGTATAGACCGTTCTGTCCGGCCAGGCCCGTTTTCTGACCCTGGCAGACTCGCCGCCGGGGCCCTTTTCGAGATAGGTCTGGCTGATCACCGAACAGTCGCGGCAGGCCTCAAGAAGCGCCTCCGGCGGCAGTTTTATAAGGAATTTCCGCTCGATCTCAAGCCCTGCTGCACCCAATGCGTAACGCCACCTTTCTTCATGCGGATAAGACGCGGCTTAGTATAGCCTAAAATTATTAAAAAATCAAGTTTCCCTACGCTTCGGGGAAAAATACACATCTGTCAACAAAATATCAGATTGCATAGTCGCCGCTTTTATGATATAGTAAATCTGTCACAAAAAATAATATTACGAGGTGGACAATTATGGCGAAAAGACCAAACATTCTCAAGCTTGCGTCTAAAGTGAGCCTTGAGAGCCTTACCTACACCGGCATAACCTACAACGACCCGGAGTATAAGATACTTGAGCCCATAGTGACAGACGACATGTGCGACGTTATGATGCACATGCGCCTTGAGGACGCGAGGACCACCGAGGAGATCGCCGCCCGCTGCAAAAAGAGCGTGGACTTTGTACAGGAGCAGCTTGACCTGCTCATAGAGCGCGGGGTCATACGTATAAGAGAAGTAAACGGCAAAACAGCCTACTACTACCCCATATGGGTGCCCGGTATCATGGAGGGCGTGCTGAGCAATAACGAGCAGTGCGAAAGGCTCCCCATACTGGCCGAGTGCTTTGAGGAATACACCCGCCGCCGGACCGAAGTCCTGGCCCCCTTCATGGGGCGCGGCATGTCAATGATGCGCGTTATGCCCGTTATGAGCGCCATCGAGAACAATTCGAGGGCCGCCTCCTACGACGAATTGACCACCCTTATCGAAAATGCCAGCGCCATCTCTGTCGGCCCCTGCTCCTGCCGGCGCTCACGGCGGCTCATGGGCGAGGGCTGCGGCCATCTTGAGGATGATATATGCATGTACCTCAACGACAATGCCGTAAACTTTTCCAAGAACGGAGAGCACCACCTGATCTCCAAGGAGGAGGCCTATGAGGTGCTGAAGCGGGCGGAGGAGAACGGCCTTGTCCACGAGATAAACCAGGCTCCCGGCTTTGGCGAGGTCTCCGCCATCTGCAACTGCTGCGGCTGCTCCTGCTTCTCACTGCGCATTGCCGAGATGTTCCGCAAGCCCGAAGGCCTGCGGTCTAACTTCAAGGCCGTTGTGGACAGAGACAACTGCGTGGCCTGCGGCCAGTGCGTTGAGAACTGCCAGACCAACGCTCTGAAGCTGGGCCAAAAGCTCTGCGAGGTAAATCCCGTGGAGATAAGCGACCCCAACCTGCCCGCCAAAATGAGCATGCTGAAGAAGTCTGCCTACAACCCGGATTTCCGCACCAACAGGACAGACGTGGTGGAGACAGGTACCTCCCCCTGCAAGAGCGCCTGCCCCGCCCACATCCCCGTACAGGGCTACAT
>DBGBEC010000262.1:0-4234 GCA_048477415.1 Candidatus Limivicinus sp.
AGCTCCACGCTGAGGATAATGCTGGATATGGGGCAGTTGACCACCCCGCAGAACACGGCCACCAGGCCGATCGAGGCGGCAAGGCCCGGCTCAAGACCCAAAAGCCCCCCGGCGAAGCAGCCGAAGGTGGAGCCGATGAACATGGTGGGGACGATCTCGCCCCCCTTGAAGCCCGCGCCCAGGCTTATGGCTGTAAGCAGCAGCTTCAGGACGAAATCCCAGCCGGAGGCGGTCCCCTCCACGGCGGCGATGATGTGGCCGACCCCCGCCCCGTTATACTTGTCCGTCCCCAAAAGCAGGCTTATCCCCACCACCAGCAGCCCGCCCAGGGCGGCCCGGAGATAGGAGTTGGGCAGGGCCCTTTTCATAAGCTTTGCCGAGCTGTGGAACGCGGCGCACATGGCGATACTGACCAGGGCGCACAGAACGGACAGCGCCAGGACCCGGAGCATAAGAGGTATCTCCAGGGCCAGGTCCACGCTTATCCTTCCCAGAGGCATTGGCCCAATGCCGAAGGCGGCGGACACCAGCCGCGCCGCCAGGGCCGATATTAGACAGGGCACCAGGGCCGAATAGTATATCACCCCCACGCTTATGACCTCCAGGCAGAACAGCGCCGCCGTGAGCGGCGTGCAGAAGACCGCGGAGAAGACCGCGCTCATCCCGCACAGGGTCATAAGGCGCATGTCCTTTTCGTCAAAGCGCAGCAGCTTCCCCATATAGGCGCTCACGCTGCCGCCGATCTGGAGGGCGGCCCCCTCTTTCCCGGCGGAGCCGCCGCAGATATGGGTCAGCACCGTACCTATATAAATAAGGGGCGCCATCCGCAGCGGCACCCGTTCACCTGTGCGTATCGCCTCGAAAATGTGGTTCGTGCCCCCGTCGTCCTCCATGCGGAGGAGCCTGTACAGCAAAACGATGAGCAGGCCCGCCAGGGGCAGCAGGAAAAGGAGCCAGCTGTTCCCGGCCCTTAAAACGTTCGCCCTGTCCACGCATACGTAAAAGCTGGAGCCCACAAGCCCGCATACGAGCCCGGCCGCCCCCGCGCACAGCAGCCACTTGCAGAAGATCCTCGCGTATCTGGCCGCCCTGCGGAGCATTGAAGACCAGTCCATTTTAAAACCCCTTCTCCCATCTCTCTGATAGTATAGATTATATTATATACGCGTCTCGTTGACAACATAAAGATATTAACGCCCATACACTGTATGGCCAAATAATTTCCAGTTTTATCCATAAAATCGGAAAAATAAAAATTTTTCAGCTTTATTTCAATTTTTAGGCCCCGTGCTATTGCAAATGCCAAATAAATATGTTAACCTTGCACTGAGTATAAAAAACGAGGTGGTCGGCGTACCGGCCTCTGCCGCGTGGTTTTTCCGCGGGGCTTCTCTTTGGAAGGGAAAAAACAAAAGTGAGGTTTGAAAGATGAAAGCTAAGACTAAGAAGCTTCTTGTTCTCCTGCTCGCTCTGGCCATGGTCGTGGGCCTGTTCTCCGGCATGGCTTTTGGCGAAGGCGAGGAAGCGCCTGAGGCCGAGCCCCAGCTCTGCACCCTGACCGCGGGCTGCACCCTGACCGAGGGTCACGAGGGCGAGTGCGTTTTGTCCGCGCCCGAGGCCGAGCCCCAGCTCTGCACCCTGACCGCAGGCTGCACCCTGACCGCGGGTCACGAGGGCGAGTGCCTTGTGCCCGCGCCCGAGGCCGAGCCCCAGCTCTGCACCAGGACCGCGGGCTGCACCCTGACCGAGGGCCACGAGGGCGACTGCGTTTTGCCCGCGCCCGAGGCCGAGCCCAAGCCCTGCACCAAGACCGCAGGCTGCACCCTGACCGAGGGCCACGAGGGCGAGTGTGTTATGCCCGCACCCGAGGCCGCGCCCCAGGCTGATTATCCGGCCTACATAGGCGAGACCGGGTATGCCGCCATAAAAGACGCTGTGGCCGCTATCGTTAGCGGTGCTGCCAGCGGCGAGATCCTGGTGAAAGGCAACGTGGCCGAGAATGTCGAGATCCCGGCGGGGGCTGTGGTCGTCCTGAACATCCAGGAGGGTGCCACGGTCAGCGGTGTCAGCAGCCACACTATCGCGAACCGCGGTAATTTGACCATAAAGGGCGGCGGCACCATCGAAAACGCCATCAAGGGCAAGGGCGCGATAGCAAACTACCCCGGCGCTGTTCTCACTCTTGAGGGCTGCACCGTCACCGGCAACACCTGGTATGTTATCAAGAACCTTGGCACCATGGTCATAAGCGGCGCCAACATGGTCCAGAACGACGCTGGTTCCAGCGCCATTGCCAACGGCTACTATGGCGACGGCGGAACAAACGACCTGGGCCTTTCCGCCGATGGCAGCAACTATCCCAGCCTGACCATCAATAGCGGCAGCTTCTCCGGCGGCATGAACACCGTGAAGAACGACGACTATGGCGTGCTCGTGATAAATGGCGGCAGCTTCACCAACGCTGCCGGCCCTGCCGTGCTCAACTGGAACGAGGCCACCATCAACGACGGCACCTTCACCGTAAGCGATTCCGCCCCCTCCGTCGTTGCCAACGGCTACCTTGGCACCGCCGATAAGGGCCTTCTCACCATAAACGGCGGTACCTTCACCGCAGCCGGAGACGGAACCGGCGCTATCCTGGGCTATCCCATAGGGACCACGCAGGGCGGAAGCACCACCTTTGCCGGCGGCACCTTCAACGGCTCCCTTGACGTGAACGAGGACTATCCCTGCGCCCCCATAGTCCTCCCCAATGCCACCATCAATCCCCCGGAGGGAGATACCTCCGCCGAGCAGTATAAGGCCATGTTCGAGGTAGACGGCAAGTATTACATGAGCCTGGGCGAGGCTGTGGCCGCGGTCCCCGCCAACAATACCCAGACCACTGTGAAGCTCCTCCGTGACGCCGCCGGCGGCGGTGCTGCGGTCAACGCGGGCCAGAACATAATATTCGACTTCGGCGGATATACCTATACCGTCGGCTCTCCCACTGTGGGCTCCACCGGCACCGAGACCAATGGCTTCCAGCTTCTGAAGGGCTCCACCGTCACCATGCGCAACGGCGTTGTGAAGGCCAGCACCTATAAAGACCTCATGATCCTCATCCAGAACTACTGCGGCGTGAGGCTTGAAAATCTGACCCTGGACGCGAGAGAGGCTCCCCAGTGCATGTATGCCCTCAGCAACAACTGCGGCAACACCGTCGTCACCGGCAGCAGCAATATCTATGCAGCCCCCGGCCAGCGCGCCTTTGACCTCTGGTACAACCTGGGCGGAAGGTACGAGGAGGGCGTCTCCCTCACCTTCGACGAGAACTTCACCGGCCGTGTAGAGGGTATCGTGGAATACGGCGCCCACACCCCCAAGGAGGGCTGGATAGACAACACCGCTCTTGTCATAAAGAACGGCAGCTTCGAGAATATGAACATTGTCCCCGCCAGCAATGACGTCACCGCTGACGCCGCCAATGTGACCATCTCCGGCGGTACCTTTGATAAGGCCTTCAACGAGAATTACGCGGCCGAGGGTCTTGAGATGAAGCAGAACCCCGACGGCAGCTATGGCGTGACCACCGCCAGCTATGCCGTCAGCCTCAGCTTTGACCCGGGCGAGGGCAAGGACGCCCCCGCCGCCATAAACGCTGAGGTCCTCCACGGCGACAGCTTCACCGCCACCATCCCCAGCGCCGTTCCCACCCGCACGGGCTATGTCTTCAAGAACTGGACCGACGCCGCGGGCGGCAGCTATAAGCCCGGCGACACCTACACCCTCGCCAATGTCACCGCAGACGCCGCTCTCACCCTCAGCGCGGTTTGGGAAGAGGCCCCCATGGTGAAGTACACTCTCAGCTATGACGCCAACGGCGGCAAAGACGCCCCCAAGGCCCAGAGCGCTGAGTCCAATACCGGCAGCGTGAAGATGACCCTCTCCAAGAGCGCCCCCACCCGCGAGGGCTGGACCTTTGCCGGCTGGTCCACCTATAAGACCGGTTCCGTCATGTTCCGTCCCGGCGACAATGTGGAGATAAAGGGCGACGTCACTCTCTATGCCCTTTGGGTAAGCCCCTCCACCGCCCCCAAGACCGGCGATGACAGCGGGATAGCCCTCTGGGCCACCCTGGCGCTCCTGAGCCTTGCCGCCGTGAGCACCGCCGTCTTCACCCTCAAAAAGAAGGGCTCCAGCAAGTAAATAAGCCAAATCAAAAGGAGGTGAAGATCTTGGTCTTCACCTCCTT
>DBGBEC010000263.1:0-4441 GCA_048477415.1 Candidatus Limivicinus sp.
ACCGTCACCCTGTTTGACGACAGCGTGTACGAGGCCAAGCTCGTGGGGGCGGACAGCATAAGCGATATCGCCCTGCTCAAGATAGAGGCGAAGGGGCTTCAGCCCGCCCAGTTCGGCGAGAGCGCCAGCCTCTCCGTGGGCGACAGGGTGGCCGCCATCGGCAACCCCCTGGGCGAGACCTTCAGGAGCACTTTGACCGACGGTATCATCTCCGCCATCGAGCGGGGCATAAACTATAACGGCCACAGCATGACCCTTCTTCAGACCAACACCGCCCTGAACGAGGGCAATTCCGGCGGGGCCCTGTTTAATATATACGGCCAGGTGGTGGGCATAACCAACATGAAGATGACCTCCTCATACTCTAACATTGAGGGTATCGGCTTCGCTATACCCTCCTCCACGGTGAAGGAGGTCATAAACTCCCTCGCCCGCTATGGCGAAGTGAACGGCAGGCCCTCCATCGGCATAACCGTCGGCGGTATCCCTGAAAATGCCGCCAGCCACTATGAGCTGCCCACGGGCCTGTATGTGTCCGCCGTGTCTCCCGGCTCCGACGCGGAGGCAAAGGGCGTTCAGGTGGGCGATATAATAACCGCCGTGAACAGCGTGCCCGTCACCACCACAGACCAGGTGAACGAAATAAAAAGCGGTCTCCAGGTAGGCGACAGCATGACCTTCGACATATGGCGCGAAGGTGAAAGGCTCCAGATCCAGATAGAGCTGATGGACACGAACGACATCTACGGCTGAAAAACGTAAAAGCAAAGGGAAAAGCCAAAAAGCGGCTTTTCCCTTTGCTTTTCTTATGCAATATCCGCGGTATCAAAACTTCTCGTCGAATTTATAGCTGATATCTTCCTTCAGGCTCAGCTTTTCTTCCTTGCCGTTTATCAGGCGGGAGACGGCGGGGATGTGCTTTATCAGGACCAGGGCTCCGGACAGGACGCCCAGGGTCATTATGAGGGAGTCGTCTATCATCAGGAAGGCCAGGATGATATACACGGCGGTGCCCAGGACCGTTCCGAGAGATACATATCGGCTGAGCCAAATGCCGAGAGCGGAAAACAGGGCCATCGCTATGCCGGTGGAGCTGTTCACGATGATAGCGGACACGGCCAGGCAGAAGAGGCCGTGGCTGCCCTTGAAGCCATAAATGGCGGGATAGAGCCTGCCCAGGACCAGGCAGAAGCCGGCGAAGGCCCGGCCCGCCTCGGCGTGGCCCCTTATGCCGAGGAGCCATCCGCCGATAAGCACCGGCAGCACATCCTTTACTATCTCCACGATAAGCAGCCTTATAAAGCCGCGCAGGCCGTATATCCGGCGGAAGTTGGAAAGCCCCAGGTTCCCTGCGCCAAGCCTGCGCAGGTCCCGGTGGAAAAGCAGGTTCGAGGCGATTATCACGCTGTCAAGGCTTCCGAAGAGATAGGCGATAAGCGCCGTCAGGATCAGCAGCAGCCAATAGACTATCATTCCTTATCCCCCTTCTGCCGTATGACGATGCGTATGGGGCTGCCCTCAAGACCGAAGACAGAGCGAAGCTGGTTTTCTATATAGCGCTGATAGGAGAAATGGAAAAGCTCCCTGGAATTGCAGAATATAACGAAATTCGGGGGCTTTATGCCGGTCTGGGTCATGTAATAGATCTTCAGCCTCCGTCCCTTGTCCGTGGGCGGCTGGACCCGGGCCTGGGCGTCGGCCAGGACATTGTTGAGCATGCCGGTGCTTATGCGCATGCTGCTCTGGTCGTTTGAGAAGTTTATAAGCTCGAACAGCCTGTCAGTCCGCTGGCCGGTAAGGGCGGAGATGAAGAGCACCGGGGCATAGCTCATAAAGCTCAGGTCCCGCATGATGTCCCTGCGCATTTTCTCCATGGTCCCGGTCTCTTTTTCGACCAGGTCCCATTTGTTCACGACCACTATGCTGGCCTTCCCCGCCTCGTGGGCGAGGCCGGCAATCTTTGTGTCCTGCTCGGTAACGCCATCCCGGGCGTCTATCATGATAAGGCACACGTCCGCCCGCTCAATGGCGAGCTGGGCCCGCATGACGGAGAATTTTTCCACCCGCTCATCCACCTTGGACTTGCGCCGTATGCCGGCGGTGTCTATGAACATATAGCGGCCGTGCTCGTTTTCAAGCAGGGTGTCCACCGCGTCCCTGGTGGTGCCGGCCATGTTGCTCACGATAAGCCGCTTCTCGCCCAGAATGTGGTTTATGAGAGAGGATTTGCCCACATTGGGCTTGCCGATAACGGCGACCTTTATGCAGTCCTCGTCCTCGTCCTCCTCCTCTGCCTCGGGAAAATGCTGGAGGCAGCGGTCCAGAAGGTCTCCTGTGCCGTGGCCGTGGACGGCGGAGACGGCAATGGGGTCTCCCAGGCCCAGGGAATAAAACTCGTATATGGCCGGGTCCTCGGCGCCGGTGGAGTCGGCCTTGTTCACCGCCAGCACCACGGGCTTTTTAGAGCGCAGCAGCATGTTGGCCACGTCCTTGTCCGCCGCGGTGACGCCTGTGCGTATATCTGTCACAAGCACGATAACATCGGCGGAGTTTATGGCTATCTGGGCCTGCTCGCGCATGAAAAGAAGTATCTCGCTGTCTGTCCGGGGCTCGATGCCGCCGGTATCTACCATGTCAAAGACCCTTCCGCACCACTCGCACTGGGCATAAAGCCTGTCGCGGGTGACGCCGGGAGTGTCCTCCACGATCGAAAGTCTCTGCCCCACAAGGCGGTTGAAGAGCATGGATTTGCCCACATTGGGTCTGCCGACTATGGCAACAAGAGGTTTAGGCATGGCGTCCTCCCTGTCCTTTGTTCTGGTTGTATTTGTAATATCCGCCGCCGTCTTCATCACCCCGCTCCGGGAGCTTCAGCTCCGGCAGAAGGCCGGAGACGGCGTCCCACAGGGCAAAGCCGTCCTGCTCCAGGGGATAGATGGGAACGGCCAGGGCGGCGCTGGCCTGCTCCAGGGTAACGTCGTCCAGAAAATCCATCTCCTGGCGGCGCAGCATGTTCTGGGAGATGAAGAGCCGTTCTCCCAGCTCCCTGCCCTGAAGCTGCCTTATAAGGTCCCCGCCGGTGACGAGCCCGGCCACATTTATGCTGCGGCCGAAAAAGTCGTTCTCCACGGCGTAGACCCTGCCCTGGAGCCGGGGATATCTCTCCCGGGCCATGGCCAAAAGCTTTTCAAAGAAGGGCGCGGCCGAAACCCCCGTGGCGATGGAAAAAGGTACGAGGTCCGGCTCGTCCGACAGCTTCAGCGCGGAGGCGAATTCCGTCTCCATCAGGCGCAGCATACCCACGCCGTTTTCAAGCTGCACATAGTCCCCGTAGAATTCGTCGTCGGGGATGTCTCTCCCGGCCTTCAGATACATCTCGTCACCGCAGCAGAAGATACGCTCGCCATAGTAAGCAAGGCAGTAGTCTCCGAAAGAAGTGACCTGGTCGATGGTCAGGGCCGCAAGCTCCGGCGTGAAGGGGCTGAGAGGGTAGAGCCCCTCGCGAAACCTCGTAAGCCCCACCGGCACGATCGACACGCTCCTCACCGCCGGGTAAAGCTCCGCCAGCTCCTCCATGGTGCGCTGTAGCTCCTCCCCGTCGTTAAGGCCCGGGCAGCAGACAATCTGGCAGTTCATCACTATCCCCGCCCCGGCGAAGCGGCGCATAAGCTCCACACACTCGCCGGCCCTGGGGTTGCGGAGCATTTTTTCACGCAGCTCAGGGTTCGTGGTGTGGACAGAGACGTTCACGGGGCTTATGCGCAGGCTGATCATCCGCTCTATCTCCCGGGGGGAGAGATTCGTCAGGGTGATGTAGTTGCCCATTAGAAAGCTCAGGCGGGCGTCGTCATCCTTGAAGTACATGGTCTTCCTCATGCCCTTGGGGAGCTGATCTATAAAGCAGAAGACGCAGTTGTTCGCGCAGGAGCGGGGGCTGTCCATAAGATAGCTTTCAAAATCGAGGCCCAGGTCGCCCCCCTCGGCCTTGCGGAGCTTCACGGTATATTCTTCCCCGTCCGGGCGGCAGAGCAGCACCGTCAGATCGCGGTCATAGGCAAAGAACTTGTAGTCCAGCACGTCCAGTATTTTATTGCCGTTTATTGAAACAAGGCGGTCCCCGACTTTCACCTTGCGGCGCAGGGGACTGCCCCGGTCTATTGATTTTATCTGGTTATACATTTTTACCCACAAATACAGCAAAAGGAGGAAAGGCTTCCCCTTCCTCCTCAAGCTTTTTTACTTGCTCTCTTCAACGTTGATGACCACGCGGCCCTTGTACTGTCCGCAGGCCTTGCAAGCACGGTGAGGCATGCAGAAAGCTCCGCAGTTGGGGCACGCTATTATGCCGGGAGCGCTGAGCTTCCAGGTGGAAGAACGTCTCTTATCACGTCTCTGCCTTGATACTTTTCCTTTTGGGACTGCCATGTTGACACCTCCTGAT
>DBGBEC010000264.1:0-11313 GCA_048477415.1 Candidatus Limivicinus sp.
AGGGCAGATAGGGCTTTATGTCGAAAATGGGGCTGCCGTCCATAAGGTCGGCCCCGGAGACCACCAGGCACAGACCCCGCTTCTCGTCCCGCTCCAGCCTCAAAAGCCGCAGACAGGACAGGCCCAGCGCGTTGGGCCTGAAAGGGGAGCGGGTGGCAAAAACGCCAAGGCGCCGGTTGCCTCCCAGCCGGGGCGGGCGCACCGTGGCCTGCCACTCGTCCCGAAGATTTTCCGAGAAGCCCCAGATGAGCCAGATATGGGAAAAGCCCTCTATCCCCCTGAGAGCCTCCTCCCGCCTGAATTCCGGCAGGAAGACCACCCGGCTCTCTAACTCCTCCACTATCCCCGCCTGGCGGGGAATGCCGAACTTGCCGGAAAAATCGTTCTCTATCCTGGCGATGGGCTGAATGATATGCCGGTCCATTTTCACAGCAGAGCCTCCATAGCTTTCACACTTTGAAGAGAGATGGCGTTCACGCACATGTGCAGGAGCACGCTTGTCCACAGGCTGTTCGTCCTCTCATAACAGCGGCAGAGCAGGACGCCGATGGGCAGATACTGGAGCAGATACACCCAGTTGCCCGTGTCCTGGGCAAGATAGCTCCACACATGGTAAAAGGCGAAGAGCAGCACAGTGACCGCATAGGCCAGAAGGCGGCTGCGCTGCCGGAGCAGACCGAAGACCCCGCCCCTGAACATAAGCTCCTCCACCAAGGGCGCGAAGAGCACCGACATGACAAAGACCTTCCAATACTCTTCCGCCGCCATGGCGAAGACCCCGGCGTTGTTCGGGTTTTCCAGGCTGTTAAGCCTGAAGATGAACACGACGGCAAGGTTGCACAGCAGCATGACGCCGTAGGAGAGGCAGACGCTCAGCACCACGGCGGGGAAATTCGCCTCCAGGCTTTTAAACTCCCGCCGGAGGAAGCGGCGCTGGAAAAGCAGCATGAGCAGCGCCCCTATGGCATAGCACAGCAGATTCAGCTCCGTAAGATCGATAAGGCCCCAGTTATAGAGAAAGGAGAGCAGAAAGGGGAGCAGCAGCACATGCACCGGCAGGTAAAGCAGGGCAAAGCCCCGCTCCCGCCGGCTCATACAGCTTGTGAATTCGATCTTGTTCTTCATTTTCAGCCTCGCGCCTTTTTCTGAAGCTCAAAGAGCAGGTTCATGGCCTCTATGGGGGTGATTGTGTTCAGGTCCGTGTCCAGCAGGCGTTGGCGGACCTGGTCGGTCCCAATGTCGGAGAAGCTTATCTGCTCCTCCCGCTCCGGGCCGGGAGCCTGGGGCCGGGCCGGGGGCGCGCCTTCCAGCTCCTTTAAAAAGCCCTTGGCCTTGCTTATGACAGAATCCGGCAGACCGGCGAGCTTCGCCACCTCTATGCCATAGCTGTCGTCAGCGCAGCCCCTCACTATTTTCCGCAGGAAGACCAGGTTTCCGCCCTGCTTCTTGGCGCTTATGCTGTAGTTTCTCACGCCGCTTATCTGCCCTTCCAGGGCAGAGAGCTCGTGATAGTGGGTGGCGAACATGGTCTTGGCCCCCAGGCGCCGCCGGTCCGCGCAGTATTCCAGCACGGCCCTGGCGATGGCCATGCCGTCGAAGGTGGAGGTGCCCCGGCCTATCTCGTCCAGAATGAGCAGGGAGGCGGGGCTTGCGTGGCGGAGGATATTGGCCATCTCGCTCATCTCCACCATGAAGGTGGACTGGCCCGAGGCCAGGTCGTCCGAGGCCCCTATCCGGGTGAACACCCGGTCCACGATGCCGATGTTCGCGCTTTTCGCCGGCACGAAGGAGCCGATCTGGGCCATGAGCACGATAAGGGCGGTCTGGCGCATATAGGTGGACTTACCGGCCATGTTGGGGCCGGTGACGATGGCCACCCGGTCATCAGCGTCATTGAGGAAGCTGTCGTTCGGGACAAAGAGCACATCCTTCAGGGTCTGCTCCACCACCGGGTGCCGCCCCTCCCTTATCTCCAGGCGGCGGGAGGTGTCCACCTCGGGCATGGTGTAGCCGTTGCGCCGGGCCACCTCCGCCAGGGAGCAGAGCGCGTCCAGCCGGGCAATGGCGTCAGCTGTGGCCTGGATGGTGTCCACCATGGCGGCCACCATGTCCCGAAGCTGGCAGAACATGCCGTATTCCAGCTCGTTTATCCGGTCCCTGGCGGTGAGCAGGCTGCTCTCCAGTTCCTTGAGCTCCTGGGTGAAATAGCGCTCGTTGGAGACCAGGGTCTGTTTTCTTATATAATCCTCCGGCAGATCCTCAAGCCCGGCGGAGCGGGGGACGTCGATATAATAGCCGAAGACCTTGTTATAGCCCACCTTCAGCTTCTTTATGCCGGTGCGCTGGCGCTCCCGGGCCTCCAGCTCCGTCACCATGCGCGCGCCGTTGTCCCGCAGTTGACGCAGCCTGTCCAGCTCCTGGTCGTAGCCGGGGCGGATCATCCCCCCCTCCCGTACGGAGAAGGGGGGCTCGTCACAGAGAGCCCGGTCTATGCTTTGGCCCATTTGGCTCAGGGGGTCCATGGCCCGTATCTCCCGGAGCTCCTGGCATTTGAAGCCGGACAGCAGCTCCTGGAGCCGGGGTATGGCCCCGGCGCAGTCGGCAAGGCCACGCAGGTCCCGGCCGCCGGCGGTGCCGTAGACCGCCCGCCCCGCCAGGCGCTGCATGTCGCTTATGCCCCGGAGGGCCTGTATGAGCTCGCCCCGGGTCACATTGTCCTTGTACAGCTCGTTCACCGCCGCGAGCCTCCGCTTTATCCCCAGGGCCGAGAGCAGCGGCCGCTCCACCCAGGAGCGGAGGAGCCTGCCCCCCATGGGGGTCCGGGTCCTGTCCAGCACCCAGAGGAGGGAGCCCTTCTTCTCCCCCGAACGGAGAGACTCGGTAAGCTCTAAGTTCCGCCGGGTGGTCCAGTCCAGCTCCATATACCGGCCGCCGTAGAATATGTCCAGCCGGTTTATATGGCCCAGGTCAAACTTCTGGGTGTCGGCGATATAGTCCAGCAGGGCCCCGGCGGCGCATACCGCGGCGCTGCTGCCGCCAAGCCCCGCCTGATCCACATCCTCAAAGCCGAACTGGTCGCAGAGCCGGGCGGCGGCGGGGAGAAACTCGAAGCGCTCCGCCCCGGTCTCGAGCAGACAGTCCAGCTTTTGCAGCAGGAAGTCCTTTATCCCTCCGTCCTGCTCTGCCCCGGGTGAGAGCAGAGCCTCCCGGGGTGAAAAGCGGCCCAGCTCGTTCAAAATGTGGGTCTGGGCCTCGCTCTCGAAGGCGGCGCAGCAAAATTCCCCGGTGGAGATGTCGCAGAAGGCCGCGCCCCCCTTCGCGCCGTTGAGGAAGACCGCGCAGATATAGTTGCTCCGGCCCTCCTCCAGCATGGAACTCTCCGTCACGGTGCCGGGGCTTAT
Source organism: Candidatus Limivicinus sp. (assembly GCA_048477415.1). GTDB lineage: Bacteria > Bacillota > Clostridia > Oscillospirales > Oscillospiraceae > Limivicinus. Next base: position 3,402 of record DBGBEC010000264.1, read on the forward strand.
TATCCGTATAACATCCCTCTTCACAAGGCCCTTGGCCTGGGCCGGGTCCTCTGTCTGCTCGCAGATGGCCACCTTGTAGCCCTTGGCGATGAGGCGGCCGATATAGGCCTCGGCGCTGTGATAGGGCACGCCGCACATTGGGGTCCGGTCCTCCGGGTTTTCCACGTTCCTGTCCCTTGTGGTCAGGGCGATGTCCAGCACCTTGGAGGCCAGTTTCGCGTCCTCGTCGAACATCTCGTAAAAATCACCCAGGCGGAAAAACAGCAGGCAGTCCTTGTGCTGCTGTTTTATCTCGTTATACTGCCGTTTCATCGGGGTAAGCTCAGCCATTTTCTATCTCCCCATAGAGCGCCCAGGTGTTCCCCGCGCTTATCCTCACGTTCACATAGCTGCCCACAAGGTCCCTGCCGCCCTTCAGGTGGACGAGCCTTCCCCCGTTCGTCCGGGCAGAGAGGTTATATTCCTCCCGGCCGGTCTCCCCATCGACCAAGACCCGGCAGCTCTTTCCCACATAGGCCTGGTGCTTCTCGGCCGAGATGCGGTTTGACACATCCATGAGCCGGTCGAAATGCCGCTGCTTGTCCTCTCTGGTATAGGGGTCGGCCATGGCGGCGGCGGGGGTGCCCACCCGTTTCGAGTATATAAAGGTGAACATGGCGTCGAAGCGGACCCGCTCGCAGAGCTTTATCGTGTCTTCAAACTCCTCCTCGCTCTCGCCGGGGAAGCCCACGATGATGTCCGTGGTGATGACAAGATCCGGCATATAGCTCCGGGCAAGCTCTGTAAGGGCCAGGTACCTGGCGCTGTCATAGTTCCGGTTCATGCGCTTCAAAACGCTGTTGCTGCCGGACTGCACCGGCAGGTGGAGCTGATGGGCGCATTTCTCGCAGCGGGCCATGGTGCTGAAAAGCTTCTCCGTGGCGTCCTTGGGGTGGCTGGTCATGAAGCGGATCAGAAAATCCCCGGGTATGTCGTTTATCATGGAGATAAGGTCGGCAAAATCCACGCCGCAGTCCAGATCCCGGCCATAGGAGTTCACGTTCTGACCCAGAAGGCAGATGTCCTTATAGCCCTGGGCGACAAGCTCCCTGGCCTCTTTCAGCACATCCTCCGGCCGGCGTGAGCGCTCCCGCCCCCGCACATAGGGCACCACACAGTACGAGCAGAAGTTGTTGCAGCCGTACATGATGGAGAGCCAGGCCTTCACCTTCCCGTCCCGCTGCTGGGGCAGCCCCTCGGCCATTACCCCGTCGCACTTATCCGCGGCAAAGACACGTTTGCCCCCGGTCATGACCTTGTCGAGCAGCTCCGGAAAACGCCAAAGCTCGTGGGGGCCGAAGACCAGGTCCACCACCGGGTATGACATTTTTATCTTCCGGGCCATGTGCTCCTGCTGCACCATGCAGCCGCATACGGCCACTATCTGGCCGGGCCTGCTCTTCTTGCTGTGGTTCAGGGCCCCAACGTTGCCAAGGACCCGCATCTCCGCGTGTTCCCGCACGGCGCAGGTGTTCACCACGATAACGTCCGCCTGGAACTCGTCCCCGGTAAAGCCGAAGCCCATCTCAGCCAGATAGCCCCTAAGCTTCTCGCTGTCGGCCTCGTTCTGCTGGCAGCCATAGGTGTCCACCATGGCAAGGGGCTGCCGCCCCCCGGCGCAGACCCGCTCGTGGATGCGGCGGCATATCTCTTCCTGGGCCCGTATAAGGCCGGTGTCTATCTTCTTTATCTCTGTGCTCATTTTCAATGCTTCCTTTTCCGGTCCGTCCGTAATAAATAACCAAGGCTAATCTTAACATAAATTATGTGGAACTTTCAACCGGAATCCTGTATAATAACTGGCAAATAAATCGTGAAGAGGTAAAAGGCCATGCCTGATATAAATATACTCTCCCCCCATGTGGCGGACATGATAGCCGCGGGGGAGGTGGTCGAAAGGCCCGCCTCGGTGATAAAAGAGCTTGTAGAGAACTCATTTGACGCCGGGGCCAGGAACATAAGCGTGGAGATACGGGGCGGCGGCGCAACATACATCCGGGTGACGGACGACGGCCGGGGCATGGCCCCGGAGGACGCGGGAGTCGCCTTCCTCCGCCACGCCACCTCGAAGCTGAAGGACGAGCGGGGACTCGAGGCCATAAGCACCATGGGCTTTCGGGGCGAGGCGCTGGCGGCCATCTCCGCCGTCTCGCATATCGAGCTGCGCACCCGCCGCCCCGGGGACCGTGAGGGGACTCTTGTCACCCTCAGCGCCGGCGACATCCAGGACATGGGCAGCGTGGGCTGCCCCGACGGCAGCACGATGGTGGTGAGGGAGCTGTTTTTCAACACTCCCGCCAGGCTCAAGTTCCTAAAATCAGACAGGAGCGAGGCCGGGGCCTGCCTTCAGGCCGCCCTCCGCTGCGCCCTGGGCCGCCCCCAGGTCTCCGTCCGCTTCATAAGGGACGGGAAGGAGGAGTTCTTTTCCCCCGGGGACGGGCGGGAGGATTCCTGCGTGTACTCCCTCTTGGGCCGGGAGCAGGCCTCCGGTCTGCTGGCCTGCCAGAGCAGCGGCGAGGGGATGAAGCTCAGCGGCTTCGTGTCCTCACCGGCGGCGGGCCGGGGCAACCGCTCGGGCCAGTTCTTCTTCTGTAACGGCAGATATATAAGATCGCCCCTGCTCCAAAGCGCGGTGGAGCAGGCCTATAAAAACAGCCTCCTCAGCGGCCGGTATCCGGCCTGCGTCCTGTATCTGGAGATAAGCCCCGGGGCCGTGGACGTGAACGTCCACCCCGCCAAGACCGAGGTCAAATTCTCCAACGAGAAAAAGGTCTTCGACCTGGTGTATCAGGCGGTGCGGCTGAGCCTTGAGGGGGAGGACAGGACCGCCCGGGTGGAGCTGTCCCCCTCCACGAAAAAGCTCATCCAGCCCCGGGGAGATTTTTACCAGACCATGAAGGCAGAGGAGCTCCGGGCCGCCGGATACGAGATCAGGCCCCAGCCGGCCAGAGCGCCTGCCCCTGCGGGCAGGGCCCCCTCCGTGCGCATGAAAAGCGCGTCCGTCCCCTATATGAGCGGCCCTGGGGCCCCGGATACCGGGGCATATGCGGTATCTCCCGTGAAAAAGGCTGATACTTCGGGCTTTTCTCCGGTCCCTCCGGTAAAAAATGTTGAAAACCCTGTTCAAAATGTTGAAAGTCCCCTCATACCAGACCACAAGATAGTGGGCGAGGCCATGAGGACATATATCATCGTGGAGCGGGGCGAGGAGCTGATACTCATCGACAAGCATGCCGCCCACGAGCGCCTGATATTCGACAGGCTGAAGGCCCGGGGGAGCCAGATCCTGTCCCAGAGCCTTTTGAGCCCGGAGACCCTGCGGCTCGGCCCCGGAGAGGCGGAGCTGCTGGAGGAGAACCGGGAGCTCCTTCGCCAGCTCGGCTTTGAGACAGAGCCTTTCGGGGAGCGGGAATTCATAATCCGCGCCGTACCGGCGGACATGGCCCCGGGGGAGGCCGCCGCGGCTCTGGAAGAGATATGTGAAAAGCTGTCCCGGGGCCAGCGGCCGGACCCGGCCTCTGCAAGGGACGAGATACTCCACACCGTGGCATGCAAGGCCGCCATAAAGGCCGGCTGGGAGACCCAGGGCCGGGAGCTGGAGCACCTGGTGGAGGCGGTGCTCTCCGGCCGGGTGAAATACTGCCCCCACGGCAGGCCTGTCTCCGTCACGCTGACGAAAAAGGAGCTGGACCGGCAGTTCCGCCGCATCGTGTGAGCTGGAGGCCGGGATGAAAAAGATCGTTGTTGTGGCGGGCCCCACCGCCGCGGGGAAGACCAGGCTGGGCATCGAGCTTGCCCTCGGCCTTGGGGGGGAGATAGTCTCCGCCGATTCCATGCAGGTCTACCGGCGGATGGACATCGGCACCGCCAAGGCCAGCGCTGAGGAGCGTGCCCTGGTCCCCCACCACATGCTGGATGTGGCGGAGCCCTTCGAGGACTATTCCGCCGCCCGCTATGTTGAGCAGGCCGCCGCCTGCTGCGAGGATATCCTGGCCCGGGGGCGGCTCCCCATCGTCGTCGGGGGCACCGGGCTGTATATCGACTCTCTCCTCTCCGGAAGGGATTTCGCCCCCCGGCAGGAGGGGGAGGAGAAGCTTCGCCGGGAGCTCTCCGACCGCTATGAGGCGGAGGGCGGCGCCGCCCTGCTGGAGGAGCTTCGCGCCTTTGACCCGGAGCGGGCGGAAAAGCTCCACCCCGGGGATAAGCGCCGCATTATCCGGGCCATGGAGATATACGCCCTCACCGGCCTGACGATAAGCGAGCACGACAGGCGCAGCCGCAGCCTGCCTCCCCGTTATGAGGCGGCCCGGATCGTCCTGAACTATAAAGACAGGGCCCGGCTCTACGCCCGGATAGACCGCCGGGTGGAGGAGATGGCGGCTCAGGGCCTCTTCGGCGAGGTGGAGGGCCTTTTGAAAGCGGGCCTTTCCCCCGGCTGCACCGCCATGCAGGCCATCGGCTATAAAGAGGCCGCCCGGTATCTCCGGGGGGAGACAGGCCGTCAGGAGGCGCTGGACCTTATAAAGCAGGGCAGCCGCCGCTATGCCAAGCGCCAGCTCACATGGTTTTCCCGCTGGGACGAGGCCCTGCGGATAGACTGGGAGGCAGAGCCGGATTTCAGCCTTGCCTGCCGTCTTTCGACAAATTATTTATGCCGCTCCGGTATATCATAAAGTACCCGCGCCCTCGGGCCAGAAAGAGAGCCGGGCCACATTATGATGAAGCGGCGGAGGCCGCTTCCAGAAAAAGGAGTTGGCTGAAAAATGCAGAAAACGCAAAATCTCCAGGATAGCTTCCTCAATATCGCAAGGCGTGACAGGATAACCGTCACCATGTTCCTTATGAACGGCTTTCAGCTCCACGGCGTGGTAAAAGGCTTTGACGGCTTTACCGTGGTGCTGGATTCAGACGGTAAGCAGCAGCTTATCTATAAGCACGCCATATCCACCATCGTGCCCCCCAAGCCCTTGAACCTTGAAGCCGATACATAAGGAGCCCTCCGGCCAGGGCCTTCTCCGGGCCCTGGCGGCGCTGCTGTTTCTGGCGGCCTGCGCCTATATGGGCGCGGCCTTCTTCGGCGGCCTTGAAGACGATATGGAGACGGTCAGCGCTGAAAAGCTCAGTCTGAGAGATACGGCGGAGCTCTCCGGTATCGCCCTGAGAAGGGAGCAGGTCCTCTGCTCCCCCCTGGAGGCGGAGCTTCTTGCCGGGGAGGGCCGCCGTCTGCCCGCCGGCGGCGCCGCCGCCCGGCTGGAGGATGGGAGCCTTGTCACCGCCGGGGAGAGCGCTCTTTTCTTCACCGGTCTTGACGGCTTTGAATACCTCTCCCCGGACAGCCTGGGGAGCTTGAGCCCGGAGGGCCTGCGGCAGCTTATGGCCGAAGAGCCCCGGGACTATGAGGGAGCCTTCGGCCGCCTGGTCCTGGGCGGGGATTGGTACTACGCCGCTCTCTGCTCCCGGCCCCTGAAGCTGGAGCCGGGCCCTGTCACGCTGCTTTTTGAGGGCCGGGAGGAGAGCCTCCAGGCCGAGCTCATGTCCCTTTCCCATCAGGGCGAAGAGACGGCCCTGCTTTTCCGTCTGCGCGACGGCGGGGCGGAATATATGAGCCTGCGCCGGACGGAGGCGGAGCTTCTGTTCGGCGAATACACGGGCCTTCGCGTACCTGCGGAGGCGCTGCATGCAGATGAGGATGGAAATGAATTTGTCTATACCCTCACCGCCGGCCAGCCCCAGCGCCGGACGGTGGAGATAATATATAAGTCCGGAGACTTCTGCCTCTGCGCACTGTCCCCGGAAGCCCAGTCCCTGAAAGAGGGAAACCAAATAATAACAGGCTCCCTCGGGGAGGGAGGCTAAGGCGAAGCCGACTGAGGGATCGTTTGCAGGAAGCATGGAGCTGAAATTTCTTTTCGCGGTCTGTTTCTACAGGAGGATAGATATAATATGAGCATTGAGGAAAACCTGAAAAGTTTGCGCCGCGGCATTGAGGAGGCGGCTTCTGCCTGCGGCAGGAGGCCGGAGGACGTCATCCTTGTGGCGGCCTGCAAGATGAACGACAGAGACCGGGTCCGCCGGGCCGTGGCGGCGGGGGTCCGCGTCTGCGGAGAGAACCGTGTCCAGGAGATGCTGGAGAAAAGCGCCCAGGGCGCCTATGAGGGGGCGGAGCTCCATTTCATAGGCCATCTTCAGCGGAACAAGGTGCGGCATACCGTGGGCCTGGCCGGGCTTATACAGAGCGTCCACAGCCTGGAGCTTCTGTCCGCCATTGACAGGGCGGCCCGGGAAAAGGGCGTCTGCCAGGCGGTGCTGCTGGAGGTGAACGTGGCCGGGGAACTGTCAAAATCCGGCTTTTCCCCGGCGGAGATACCCGCCGCGCTGGAGTTTTGCGCCGGTCTTGAGGCTGTAAAGGTCCGGGGACTTATGGCGATCCCCCCGATTTCCGTGTCTCCGGCGGAAAATCGGCCATATTTTCTTCGCATGAAGCAGCTTTTTGTTGACAATGAGGAAAAAAAATACGATAATGTATCTATGGACTTTCTGTCCATGGGCATGTCCGGCGATTATGCCGAGGCGATCGCCTGCGGGGCGAACATGGTCAGAGTGGGCAGCGGTATTTTCGGGCCCAGGTCATATCACCGCTGAACGGGGCAGGGCCCCGTCGGTTCACGGTGCAATAAGCATATCTCACTGGAGGCAAAACCATGGGTTTCATGGACGAACTGCGCAAGCTTACACAACCCTATGACGATGAGGACGATTTTTTCGAGGGGGCGGACAGCAGCCTGAAACAGCCCTCTCAGCCCAGCGCCGCCCAAACGGAGTTTGAAAACACCTTTGGCGAGGAACCGGCGACAGCGCCGGAGCCGGCGGCGAAGAAAGCGCCCAAGGCCCCGGGTGAAGGCGGCTTCCTGGGTGGCCTGGGACTCAGAAAGCAGACCAAGCCCAAGGCTCCCCAGCGGGAGCGGGTGGTCAATTTCGGCGGCAGCGAGACCCAGGTGATCCTTTTCAACCCCAAGACCTTTGACGAGGCGGGGGAGCTGGTGAACCATCTGCTGCAAAGCCGTTCCGTCGTTATGACCTTAGAGGGTCTGCCCACGGACACGGCCCGGCGTCTGCTGGATTTTCTTTCCGGTATTACCTTTGCTTTACAGGGAAAAATAACCCCGGTGTCGGCAAAGACATATTTCGTCACTCCCAGGAACGTAGATATATTGAGCGCTCAGCACGAGCAGCCCGAGAGCGACGGAGAGTATTTCTAAGAAACAAGAAAGGTGGATAAAGATATGATTACCGCTCAGGACATCCGCGAAAAGACTTTTGAAAAGGCCAAGTTCGGCGGCTATGACATGGCCTCCGTGGACGATTTCCTGGAGGAGCTGGCGGACGACATAACCGCCTCCCAGAAGGAGAATGCGGTCCTCAAAAGCAAGATGAAGGTCCTTGTGGATAAAATAGAGGAATACAGGGCCAATGAAGAGGCCCTTAACATGGCTGTGCTCTCCGCCCAGAAGCTGGCAGTCCAGATAGAGGCAGACGCCCGCCAACGTTCCGCCGCCATGCTGGCCGACGCGGACAGGCAGGTGAAGGCCCGGGTGGGCTCCATCGAGGAGGAGACCGCCAATCAGGAGCGCCGCCTGGCAGACGCCAAGGCTGCCACCGCCAAATTTTTTGACGCGGTGCGCGCCCTGTGCAATACCCAGCTCAGGAATCTCGACGCCATCAGCAGCGGCATAATAACCAAGCCGGAGACCGTAAAGGTCGCCGGCCAGGCTGGCGTTGAGGAAGCTGTACGCAGCATAGAGAGCTCTGTCGCCCGAATACAGCCCGAGCCCGCCATAGATATAGATATAAACACAGCGGATCCAGCCCCGAC
>DBGBEC010000265.1:0-7527 GCA_048477415.1 Candidatus Limivicinus sp.
TCCATCTGCTCTTTTACATGGTCCGCGTTGGCGGTAAAAATATCATAGCTGACGAGGGGGTATTTCGGCCTGAATGAGAGGATGATCTCGCGCAGGATCTGAACGGCGGCCAGTTCTCCGCAGCCTATCACGACCCGCCCGTCTACAAGCTCCTCCCGCTGGGAGAGTTCTGACTCTGTCCGCTCCACCAGGGACAGGATCTCCTCCGCCCGCCGCTTTAAGAGGATGCCCTCGTTTGTAAGAGTGATCTTTCTTGCCCCTCTCCGGAACAGTTTCACCCCCGCCTCTTCCTCAAGCTGGGCCAACTGGCGGCTCAGGGTGGGCTGGGTGATGTGCAGGACCTCTGCCGCCCGGCTTATGCTCTCCTCCCGGACGACGGATAAGAAGTATTTAAGCACTCTTATTTCCATGGAGATCCTCCCATACTGTAAAATATGCTCCGCGAAGCGCGGCCGCCCGGAAAGACCGGGGAGCTACCGGCCCTTTGCCTCGTCCATGCGGGCCAGGGCTTTTCTGAACTGGAAGAAGAAAAGCGTGGCGGTGAAGCACACGGCTGTAAGGTCCGCGATGGGTTCGGCCATGTATACGCCGGTGGCCTTGTCGGCCACGAGCAGGGGCATGATGTATATCAGCGGCATGAGCAGCACGATCTTCCGCATAATGGCCACTATTATGGAGGCCTTGGCATTGCCCAGGGAGACAAAGGTCATCTGGCAGGCCATCTGTATGCCGAAGAGTATCATGCCCGCGTAATATATCCTGAGCGCCCTTGCCGCGTAGCTGATAAGCTCAGCATCGGGGGTGAATATGGAGGCGAACATCTGGGGGAAGAGCATTACCAGGACCCACAGCGTTACCGAGTATGTAAGGCTGACGCCCAGAAGGAGGAAAAAGGTCCTTTTGACCCTCTCCTTGTTTCCCGCGCCGTAGTTATAGCTGGATATGGGCTGGGCGCCCTGGGCAAGGCCCTGAATGGGCAAAATGGCAAACTGGGTAACGCTGGAGAGGATGGTCATGGCCCCAACGGCGATATCCCCGCCATATTTCTGGAGGGAGGAGTTAAAGCAGATGTTTATAAGGCTCTCGCTGGACTGCATTATAAAGGGGGCGAGGCCCAGCGCCACGCAGGGCAGGATGATATCCTTTCTTATCCGCAGGTTTTCCCGCTTTATCCTAAGCACGGTCTTTTTGCCCAGCAGGAACTTTATCACCCACACGCAGGACACGCCCTGAGAGATTATCGTGGCCAGGGCCGCGCCCTTAACGCCCATGTCGAAAACGAAGATGAACAGCGGGTCGAGCAGAATGTTCAGCACGGCGCCTATGAGCACGGTCAGCATGGCCGTCTTTGTAAAGCCCTGGGCCGTTATATAGGCGTTCATGCCCAGCGTGAGCTGGACGAATATAGTGCCGACGGCATAGATGTTCATGTAGTCCACAGCGTAGCCTATAGTGTTCTCGCTGGCGCCGAAGAGCAGAAGCAGCTCCCTGTTGAAAAGCAGCAGCACAGCCGTCAATACGGTCGAAACAATAAGCTGAAGGCCAAGACAGGAGCCCAGTATCCTCTCTGCCGAGCCGTTATCCCGCTGCCCCATGAATATCGAGGCCCTGGGCGCGCCGCCGGAGCTGACAAGGGCGGCGAAGGCAGAGACGATGATGATAAGCGGCAGGCACACTCCCACCCCGGTGAGAGCCATTTTCCCGTCTCCGGGCATGTGTCCAATGTATATCCTGTCCACCAGGTTGTAGAGCATGTTCACGAACTGGGCCGCCACAGTGGGTATAGCCAGCCGGAACAAAAGCCTGCCCACGGGTTCTGTGCCGAGAAATTCATTTTTGTCCTGCAAAATAAGTCACGCCTTTTCTGTTGATACACAGTCCGTCGGGCGCTGAAAGCGCCCGACGGACATGTTTGTTTATCAGATTGTATCATCCAAATGTGAATAAGTCCTTAATAAAGCCCGCTTAAATAAAAATCTCCGCCTGCGAAAAGAGCGCGGCCTTCCCCGCCATGAACACGCGGCCGTTTTCCATCCTGCACTGGAGCGTTCCGCCCCGCCTGGAGGCCTGCCGGGCCAGAAGCCGGTCTTTTCCTGTCCTTTCCAGCCAGTATGGCACGATATGGCAGTGGCCGGAGCCGCAGACCGGGTCTTCATCCACATTGAGCTTCGGGGCGAAGCTTCTGGACACGCAGTCATATCCCGAGCCCCCGGCGCTTACATGGAGCAAAAGCCCCTCGAGCGATCTTAGCTTTTCCATGTCCGGCCTGAGCTGTTTCACCTGCTCCTCATTATCAAGAATGCAGAGCATATCACGGCCCATAAAGGCCTCCTTTGGACGAAGCCCGAGGGCCTGCTCCATCTCGTCCGTCACCGGCACGCTCTTCAGCTCATAGGCGGGAAGATCCAGTTCATAGAGACCGCCAAGATCTTTAACAGAGAGTTCTCCGCTCAGTGTGTAGAAAAGAAGCTCAGACGCGTCCTTGTCGATGAAATTGCATATAACGTAGGCCGTGGCCAGAGTGGCATGGCCGCACAGGTCGATCTCGCCCCCGGGAGTGAACCAGCGAAGTCTGTAGCCATCCCGCTCTTTCACGGTGAAGGCTGTCTCCGAGAGATTGTTTTCACGGCAGATGTCCTGCATCAGTCCATCCGAAAGCCAGTCCTCCATAACACAAACCGCCGCGGGGTTCCCGGAAAAGACCCGGTCTGTGAAAGCGTCTACGATGTATTGTCTCATAGCTGGCGCAGCTCCTTTCAGTTTGCGGTAATTTTACACCGCCCCGGCCGTTTTTTCAAGGGCTTTATCGCTCAGACCAGGGCCTGAAGGCTCTGTATCAGGCTGTCAACGTCCTCCGCCGCGGCCAGGAGGCGGCATGTCCCGTCAAGACAGACCAGGTATGAGCCGCTGTTATACCGGTAAAAGCCAAGCTCCACCGTGCTGAAGCTCGCGCTGCTCCGATGAAAAACGAAGCGGAGGGCCGCTTCGCCCTCGGGGCTCTGCCCGCTGACGCTGCCGCTGGGGATAAGGCTGCCGAGCTGGTCGAGGAGCTCCTGAAGGGCCGCGCTCTCGCCGCCTATGCTCCAGCTCAGGCTGTCTTCAGAGCTGCCGCTGTCTCTGTCGGCCTCCAGGCTCAGCTCGCCCGCGTATATCTCCGCCCGGTCCACGCTGCTCCAGTCCATAAGCAGTATCTCATCCGGGGCCAGGTCCTCATAGCTTATATCCAGAAGACTGTCGCAGAGCTCCCCATCGATGAGATATACCATGGACGAGCCCGCTATCCGCGCGTAGCAGGAGCTGCCGCTGTAGCCGCCGATCTCAAGGACGAAGCTCCCCGGGATATCCTCCGTGCTGTATATGGGCTGACCGTCAGAGTCTGTCATGCCGGTCTCTGTACGTACACTGCGGGTATATTCAAGGCTGACGGTTATCCGGGGCTCGTCCAGGCCGTATTGGGCAAGGCTGTCTTCTCCCGCTTGGTGCTCCACGCAAGCGCCCCAGCTCAGCCCGCTTATTTTCCTGGTGAAGCTGTCGGTAAGGCTCGTGTCCAGGTTCAGGTATTCCTCCCCGTCTTTGTAAAACCATACATATTCGTCGCTGTAGCAAAGGCCGCTGTCCTCGATATATTTTAGGGTGTAGCTCTTGCCGCCGGACTGCACGTTGAAGCTGCTTATCTGGCTCATGGCGGGTATATCCTCTTTTTCCACCATGTCGTAAAGGCTGTGGGAAAAGCTGTCGATGATATCTTCGCCCACAAGATACACCTTCCCGTCTCCGGTGGAGAGATAGCGCTGCTCCCCGGAGGGGTTCAGCTCGCCTATGCGTATTTCCGTGTCGTCCCCGGCGCTGACATTTATCACGCAGGCGCCGTCCTCGAGGCCGTATTGGTCGATCTCGCCGGGCTCATCCAGAGTCTTCAGAGCCCGTATGCCGCTCAGGGTATCCAGCATTGTCTGGATATAGCCCTGGTCCAAGGGAAAGCTGGCGTCTTCGGTTAGGAGCCAGCCCTCCTCCGTCTTTTCAAAGCGGAGCTCATCGCCGCAGTCCACGGTCAGAGCGCTCACGCTCTCCTGGTCCAGGGAGAAGATAAGCTCCCCATCCTCCGTGTCCTCCGCCTCAGGGTCCGGGATGAAGCGGACCGCGAACACGGCACCGCAGGCCAGGGCCAGGGCAAGAGCCAGGTATAAAAGTTTTTTCCCGCGTGTCACTGGCGTTTCCTCCTTATGTGTATCACTATTCCCGTGCCCAAAACGGCCAGGGGTACGAGCCCCACAAACAAAAGGCTTAGTCTGGAGAGGGTCCGGCTGCTTATGGTCAGATACTCGTTTCCCAGACTAACGGCTCTTATGGATATGCTGTCTTCCTGGCCGCACATCCAGCTTATGCCGTTGAGAAAGAAGCTCTGGTTGCCGCCGGAGCTCTGGCTGTTGCTGCTGTCGTCCAGCAGGGCGGCGGAGGAGACCCAGAGGATGCTGGCCTGGCTGCCGTCCTCGTTCTGGGCGGTGACAGCGGCGGCCAGGGTGAAGGGGCCGTCCGTATCGCCCTCCTCTCTGTCATAGCTCGTCAGGGAATAGCCCGCGGCCTTTGAGTAGGCGGAAGAGGAGCTAGACAGCAGCTCCGTCACGCTGACGCCCTCCGGGAGCTCTTCGCTTATTTGCAGGCCCTGAGCCACCGGCAGCAGGACCCGGTAGCCCTCCTCAGACAGGGGGCTCGTTATGCTGTGCTCTCCCAGCTCCGGCAGAAGATAATAGGGGGTGCCCCAGGCGTAATTGTCCTCATCCGCCTCTATAACTATCCCGGGCACGGCCTCCACGCCGTATTCCGCCATCAGGGCCTCAAGCTCTGAAAGGGGCTCGGCCTCCGGCGGGTCTGTTATAAGGATGAGCTTTCCGCCCTTTTGGAGATAGGCGCGGAGCATTTCACCGTCCTGGGCGGATATGTCGCTCTGGGGGGCGTAGATGAGCAGGGCATCCGCATCCTCCGGCACGGCCCCGGCGCTCAGAAGCTCAAGCTCCTCCAGCTCGAAATTCTGCTCCTTTACCGCCGACTCATACGCGGTGGAGAGGCTTGCCTCGCCGTGGCCGCTGAGAACGTAGATCTTTGGGATATCACTTTTAGTCACATAGTCGATGGCGCTCGTCACGGCGCTCTCCCCCCTGAAGCTCAGCTCATAGCCCGAGGAGCTGTAGCTTGAATAGTCGTATTCATATATGCCGCTGTAGTCAACATAGCGGTAGCGTTCTCCGCTTTGGACTACCAGGGAGTTGTTGTATACTGTACCGGAGCTGTACTGAGAGGCAAAGCCGGGGTAGAGGTCCGGGTCCTTTTTTATCACGCTTATCTTGTCGCTCATGCCCTGGTATCTGTCCAGAAGCGTGCCCAAAAGCTCGTCCTCCTGGCCGGATTGGACTATCCAGTATATCTCGACCTCCTCCTCAAGCCCCGCCGCCAAAAGCTCTGACTGCTGGGAGAGGGTGAAAAGCTTGCCCGCGCTGTTGTCGAGCTGGGTATATTTCGAGGGCAGCAGGTCCATGAATATGTTCACAGCCACGGCTATGGCGAAGACTATCGCCCCGGCGAGCACGCTGTAGCCCCCGGCCCGGAAGGCCCTGGTCTTTGCCGCCTGAAACGGCGCGCCTTTTTCCTTTTTCATCAGCTCCACCTCCTCTTTTCCATTGCCTGCACGCTGAGAAAGATAAACACCGCCGCGACGCTTATGTAGAAAACAATGGCTCTCAAGTCAAATATGGCGTTTATAAAAGGCTCAAAGCGGGCGAAGAGGGAGAGCGCCTCCATAAGCGCGGGAAAGGCCCCCTCAAAGCTCTCCTCAGAGAACAGAAAGAGCAGGAACAGGCCCGTCTCCATAAAAATCACTATCAGGGAGGCAACAAGGCCGTTACCTGTCATGAGCCTGAAAATAAGAGCGAAAACGAGGATCAGGATAAAAAAGGCCGTAAATGAGGCCAGCGCCGTCTGAGATACAAATGAGGCCAGACCCGCGAGAAAATAGTTCACCAGCAGCAGCGCGAAGCAAAGCCCCGCCGCCACGGCCTGGCTCTCTGTTACGCAGGAGATGAAGAGCCCCGCGGCTATGAGGGCCGCCCCCAGGAAGAAAAAGCCAACTATAGCCCCATAGGCCGCCGGGAGATACACAGCCCCGTAGGCTGAGAGGATGAGCGGGTAGAGGCCCAGCGCCAGCAGGGGGCACAGCAGGGTAAAAAGCAGCGCGCAGTATTTCCCGAGTATCACCTCGCTCATGCTCAGCGGCAGGGAATAGAGAAGCAGGTCGGTCTTCTGCCGCCTCTCCTCAGCCACGGAGCGCATGGTTATTATGGGTACGATTATCAGAAAGACAAAGGACATCCCGCTGAGCACATATTCAAAATTGCTCACGCCCCCCTGAAGATTATAGGCCGTGGTGTATATTCCGCCGAACAAGAGCAGAAAGGCGGCGAATACATAGCCGCTCATGCCCGTAAAGCCGGCCGACAGCTCATGTCTGAATACAGCCCTCATTCCTCCGCCTCCTTTTCCGCCTGGGTGAGCTGGATAAAAACGTCCTCCAGGCTCGCGCCTGAGCTCTCCATCCGGACGATGGGCAGCCCGGCCGAGGCAAAGGCAAAAAACAGCCTCTCCCGCAGGCTCAGGCTGTCCGCCCCCTCCAGCTCAAGAGCTATGTCAAAGCAGCCGTCCCCGCTGGGCTCGGCCCTGTATTTTTTCAGCTCCGGCAGAGCAGTCAGAATGGGAGAGAGCTGCTTCTCCTCCGCCTTCACCGTCAGCTCAAGCAGGGCTGAACCGGCGAAAAGCCGCTCAAGATTTTCCGGGCTGTCTCCGGCCGCGAGCCTGCCCTCTGATATGATGAGCACGAAGCCGCACACGGCCCTCACCTCCGAGAGGATGTGGCTTGACAGCAGCACCGTGTGGCTCTCTCCCAGCGCTTTTATCAGGGCCCTTATCTCTGTGATCTGCCTGGGGTCGAGGCCGGACGTGGGCTCGTCGAGGATTATGACTTCCGGGCTCGCCAGCAGCGCCTGGGCAATGCCCAGCCTTTGCCTGTAGCCCTTGGACAGGTTTTTTATAAGCCTCCGGGACATTTCGCCGAGCTCTGTCAGCTCCATGACCCGCTCTATATCCCGGCGCAGCGCGGTACCGGCCAGCCCCTTCGCCTGGCCCACGAAGCGCAGATATTCCAGCGGGGTCCTGTCCATATAAAGGGGCGGCTGCTCAGGCAGATAGCCGATAAGCCTTTTTGCCTCTCTGGGATTTTCAAAAATATCGTATCCGCCCACCCGCACCGTGCCGGAGCTTGCTCCGAGGCACCCGGTGATGATGTTCAGCGTGCTGGATTTCCCAGCCCCGTTGGGGCCAAGAAAACCGTAGATCTGCCCCTTTTCTATGTTGAAGGACAGATCTGACACAGCCCTGTGCCCGCCGTAGCTTTTGCATAGATCTTTTACTTCTATCAAGGCCAAGCCTCCTCTCGACTTATGCGCCCTATACCCGGGCGCTTCCTCTAAACTCTATCAC
>DBGBEC010000266.1:0-16762 GCA_048477415.1 Candidatus Limivicinus sp.
AAAAAAAGTTGCTTCAAAAACTCCGGGCATTCTTTGGATCCATGGCGGTGGGTATGCTGTTGGCATGGCAGAAATGGCTTATTTTTCACGTCCTTTAGCGTTGGTAAAGAAATATGGTGCTGTCGTGGTTTGCGTGAACTATCGCTTGTCCATACGAGCGCCTTACCCTGCGGCTCTTGAGGATTGTTATAGTGCGCTTTGTTGGATGAAAGAGCATGTCTCAGAGCTGGGGGTCAGTCCAAATCAGCTGATGGTTGGAGGAGAGAGTGCCGGGGGCGGATTGACCGCCGCGCTTTGTATGTATGCCATAGACAAAGGCGATGTAAAGATCGCATATCAGATGCCGCTTTATCCAATGTTGGATGACCGGGATGCGGAGTCCTCTGTAGATAATCACTCTCCAGGGTGGAACACCAGGCGCAATCATGCTGCATGGAAGCTGTATCTGAAGGGTTTGGACGAGATACCCGCCTACGCTGCACCGGCAAGACGAGTTGATCATACAGGATTACCTCCTGCCTACACATTTGTGGGCGATATAGAGCCCTTCTACTGTGAGACCCTGACATATATCGAAAATCTAAGCAAAGCAGGAATACCGGCAAAGGTTGACGTGTACCCAAATTGGTTCCATGCCTACGATATGTTTTTTCCTTGGCGCGAAATAAGCAAAAAGGCGATAGCGGAATTTGAACGGCAATATTTATATGCCGTAGATCATTATTTTGCCGAGCAAACAAACCAGTCGTAAGATGAACAGCGCCTCATACAGATCTATGACCGCTGTAATTTGTGAGCCATCAAAATTGGCTCTCTTCTTGAGCTCACCTGAAGAAAACATTTTGTTGGTGTAATAAGATCGGTCGAGAGGACGTATCTAAATTGGAAAAAAGTTACAAAAACGTTATCATATAAGTCTTATCGGAAATAGTGACTTTGTTAAAGTGAATGGGTTGGAGTTGTTTATGGAACAGCAAAAAACCAATTTACTTGTTCTAAATGTGGTGGTATTATTTCGATACATGATAAAGTATGCAGTGAGTGTCAAGAAAAACAGTAGCGCTTGTACAGCAGGATCGCATTTCGTCAAAACGATAAAATAATGCAGTTTGTACTCGGGTTCAGAATATTCCGAGCAAGCAAGAAATACCCTGAACGCAAGGAGGGAGTTCATGGCATACGATGGAAAGCTGCTGGCCCGGGCCAGGGCCGGGCTTGAGCGCCGCCGGGAGGAGAGCCAGGAGGAGCTTCGCCGCAGGACGGAGCTTGCCTATGCCCGGCGTCCGGAGCTGAGACAGATCGACGCCCTTATGCGCGGCCACATGGCGGAGCTCGTGCGCCTGACTCTGTCCAGGAGGCCGGACCTGGCCCAGCGGCTCAAGGCCCTAAAAGAGGAGAATCTGGCCCTTCAGGCGAAAAAGGCGGAGCTTTTAGCGGAGCTGGGCCACCCGGCGGATCATTTGGAGCCGTCATATTTCTGCCCCCTCTGCCAGGACACGGGGGTATACCGGGGCGGGGTCTGCTCCTGCCTGGAAAAGCTTTACAACATGGAGCTCACAAAAGAGCTGGGTCCCCTTTTGAAAGACGGGGACGAGAGCTTCGAGCGTTTTGACCTGAGCCTGTACAGCGCCGCTCCCGACCCGGAGTCTGGCATAGTGCCCAGGGAGCTTATGGCCATCGCCTATGAAAGCTGCAAGACCTTCGCGGAAAATTTTCCCGAGGTGAACACCAGCCTGCTCCTTCAGGGCGGTACCGGGCTGGGGAAGACATATCTCTCCGCCTGCGTGGCCCGGGTGGTGGCCCGGAAGGGGCTCTCCGTCTGCTACGACTCCGCCGCCTCCGCCCTGGACGCCTTTGAGCGGCAGAAATTTTCACGGGACAGCGAGGAGGCGGAGAGCGCCGCGCTGCGAGTGCGGCGCATGCTCTCCTGCGACCTGATGATACTGGACGACCTGGGCACGGAGATGCTGACCTCCATGTCCATAAGCGCCCTGTACACCCTTATAAACAGCCGCCTTGTAAGCGGGAAACGGATGATAATAAGCACAAACTGCGGCGATGAGGAGCTGCGCCGCAGATATAGTCCCCAGATATGCTCGCGCATAGCCGGTGAATTTTTGACCCTGCCCTTCCTGGGCCGGGATATCAGACTTATAAAAAAAGGAGTGTGACCATGCAGAGAGAGATAACTCAGGCCCTGCCCCTGCTGGACGAAAAGGGGCAATTGCGCTCCCCGGGCTACGCCAAAAAGCTTCTGCCCATATACCGCAGGGCGGATATAAAGGCCAGCAGGCTGCGTATAAAGGAGTGGGACTATTATCTTGTGAGCAACGGCCGCTTCGCCCTGGCCCTGACCGTGGACGATAACGGCTATATGGGTCTCGACTCCATTTCACTGCTGGATCTGGAAAACCGCTGGGAGATAACCAAAAGCCCCATGAGCTTCATGCCCCTGGGCAGGCTCCGTATGCCGGAGAGCTCCGCCCGGGGCGACGTGCACCACGCCGGGAAAAACCACAGCATAACCTTCAAAAATCACGGTGACGGCCGGCGGACCCTTATCGCCCAGATGAAGAACTTCGGCCCCGGCGGCCCCCTCTATGCCAGGGTGGAGCTTTTGGACGAGCCGGAGGAGAGCATGGTCATCTGCACCCCCTTCGACAAGCCCGGCCACTTCTATTATAACCAGAAGATAAACTGCATGCGGGCCAGGGGCCAGGTCAGCTATGACAGAAAGACCTATGACTTTCAGCCCGAGGACAGCTTCGCCGTTCTGGACTGGGGCCGGGGCGTATGGACCTATCATAACACCTGGTACTGGGGCTCCGCCTCCTATCATGTGGATGGAGTGCCCTTTGGCTGGAACATCGGCTATGGCTTCGGCGACTGCTCCGCCGCCAGCGAGAACATGCTTTTCTACGGCGGCAGGGCCCACAAGCTCAGCCAGGTCCGCTTCCACATCCCCGGAAACGAGAAGGACTTCCTCTCCCCCTGGAGCTTCTCCTCCGACGACGGCCGTTTCGAGATGGATTTTATCCCCGTTCTGGACCGGGCCGCCTGCACCGATGTGAAGCTCATAAAATCCGACCAGCACCAGGTCTTCGGCCGCTTCAGCGGCAGGGCCGTCCTGGACGGCGGCAAGGTCATCGAAGTAAAAGACTTCCCCGGCTTTGCCGAAAAAGTGGAGAACAAGTGGTAGTTGAAATGATATTCGCATGGACGCCGAGGCGTCCATGCGAATATCATTTCAGCTTGTCAAAAAAGGCCGGTGGCCTTTTTTGACAAGCTTCACCCTTCTCTGTAGTTTTTTGACAGTCGGAAATTTTCTTTTTTATTGACAGGGCTTTTGCGCGGTGCTAATATAGGCCCGGTAGGTTAGCCTTAACTAACTTACAGGAGGTACATACATGACGCTGGATAAGATCGGCATTGGAAATAGCGCCGTTATAAGCGCCGTCGGCGGCGACGGGCCCCTCCGCTGCCGGCTGCTGGACATGGGGCTTATCCCCCGGACCAGGGTGACTCTTCAGAAAACAGCCCCCATGGGCGATCCGATAGAGATAAGGGTGCGGGGCTATGAGCTTACCCTGCGCCTGGAGGACGCCAGAAAGATCGAGGTCAAGGAGGCGGAGCAGGCATGATATTTGCCCTTGCGGGGAACCAGAACTGCGGCAAGACCACCCTGTTCAACGCCCTCACCGGCTCAAACCAGCATGTGGGGAACTTTCCCGGCGTGACGGTGGAGCAGAAATCCGGCGAAATAAAGGGTGAAAGGGGCTGCACCGTCGTAGACCTCCCCGGCATATACTCTCTTCGGCCCTACACTCAGGAGGAGATAGTCTCCAGGGACTTTATCCTCAACGAGAAGCCCGACGGGATAATAAACATAGTGGACGCCACGAACATCGAGCGCAACCTCTATCTCAGCCTTCAGCTCCTCGAGCTGAAGCTGCCAATGGTCCTGGCCCTGAACATGATGGACGAGGTCTCCGCCAACGGCGGCACCATCGACGTGAAGGGGCTCAGCCGGGCCCTGGGCATTCCGGTGGTGCCCATAAGCGCCGCCAAGGGCGACGGCGTGTCCGAGCTTATCGACCAGGCCGTCCAGACCGCCCGGGGCAAGGTCCTGCCCAGGGTAACAGATTTCTGCGAGGACAGCTCCCCGGTGCACCGCTGCATACACGCCGTTATCCACCTTATCCAGGACCACGCGGACATGCTGGGCTATTCCTCCCGCTTCTGCACCATGAAGCTCATCGAGGGGGACGGGGACATGGCCGACAGGCTGGGCCTGGACCAGAACGAGCGGGAGCTGCTGGAGCACTGCATCCTCCAGATGGAGAACGAGACCGGCCTTGACAGGAACGCGGCCCTGGCTGACATGCGCTACAGCTTCATCGAAAAGGCGGTGGAGCGCACGGTGGTGAAATGCCACGAGAGCCGGGAGCACAGGCGCTCGGTAAGCATGGACAGGCTGCTGACCGGGAAGTACACAGCCATCCCCCTGTTCCTGCTCATCATGTTCCTAATCTTTTACCTGACCTTCAACCTTGTCGGCGCCGGTCTTTCAGACCTTATGAGCCTGGGCATAGACAGGCTCACTGTCCTGTGTGACGGGGCCCTGAGCGACTTTGGCATAAACCCCGTGGTGCACAGCCTGGTGATCGATGGGGTCTTTGCCGGGGTGGGCAGCGTTCTGTCCTTCCTGCCCCTTATCGTCACCCTTTTCTTCTTCCTCTCCATTTTGGAGGACACGGGCTATATGGCCCGGGTGGCCTTTGTGATGGACAAGCTCCTTCGCAAGATAGGTCTTTCGGGCAGGAGCTTTGTGCCGATGCTCATCGGCTTCGGCTGCTCTGTCCCCGCCATCATGGCGACCCGGACCCTCTCCTCCGACAGGGACAGGAAAATGACCATTCTGCTCACGCCCTATATGAGCTGCTCGGCCAAGATCCCCATATACGCGGTGTTCTCCGCCGCCTTCTTCCCGGAGCACAGCGCCCTTGTGATGATCGCCCTCTACGCGGGGGGCATGGCGGTGGGCATACTGGTGGCCCTTCTGCTGAAGGGCAGCGTGTACAGGGGCCAGCCCGTACCCTTCGTGATGGAGCTGCCCAATTACAGAATGCCCTCGGCCAGAAGCGTGGGCCTGCTCCTTTGGGACAAGGCCAAGGATTTCATCCAGCGGGCCTTCTCCATCATTTTCCTGGCCACTCTGGTGATCTGGTTCCTCCAGACCTTCGACACAAGGCTCAACCCTGTCTCCGACAGCGCCGACAGCCTGCTGGCCCTTGTGGGGCAGTATATCGCCCCGATCTTCGCCCCCCTGGGCTTTGGCGACTGGCGCATGGTAACGGCCCTTATCTCCGGCTTTTCCGCCAAGGAGGCGGTGGTCTCCACCCTGGCCGTTCTGCTGGGCACCAGCATGGCTGAGCTGGGCGGGGCCCTTAGCGGGCTGTTCACCCCTCTCAGCGCGGCGAGCTTCCTGGTGTTCACCCTGCTCTATACCCCGTGCGTGGCGGCGGTGGCCACCATTCGCCGGGAGCTGGGCAGCGGCCTGAAGACCCTGGGGGTGGTGCTGGCCCAGTGCCTTGTCGCCTGGCTCTGCGCCTTCGCGGTCTTCACTTTGGGAGGGCTGCTGCTGTGAGTGTTTTTGACATTCTGCTGCTCTCCGGCCTTGCCTTGGCCGTGTTCCTCGCCCTGCGTTTCTGTCTCAGCGGGAAAAAGGGCGGCTGCTGCGGCGACTGTGCCCGCTGCCGCAGCAAAGCCGGGGCAGCGGCTGTCCATGAACTTTTTCCCCCCTCCCCTGCCGGGGAGGGGGGATCTCTGTTTAAAAGCGGCGCTGGTAAAGCATTTTGGTTTGACAACAGGCCCTGGCTAAGGTAAAATGGAGTTTGGCACGGATTATTATTTTAACAGAGGTGTCAACATGTATAAGGTAGTAACAAAAAGATTTTTGAACGAGGCAAAGACGATCTGTCTGTTTGAGGTGGAGGCTCCCCTTGTGGCCCGCCACGCTCAGGCGGGGCAGTTCGTCATTTTCAGGCTGGACGAGCAGGGCGAGCGGGTCCCCGTCTCCGTAGCAGGCTGGGACAGGGAAAAGGGCACCGTCACCGTCATGGTACAGGCCGCCGGCCGCACAACGAAAATGCTCCACACCGTGGAGCAGGGGGACTATATCAGCGATTTTGTGGGCCCTCTGGGCAAGGCGACCGAGATGGAGGGTCTGAACAAGGTCTGCGTCGTAGGCGGCGGCGTGGGCTGCGCCATCGCATATCCCATCGCCAAAGAGATGCACAAGCTGGGTATCGAGGTCACTTTCATCGCCGGTTTCAGGAGCAAGGACATCGTGATCCTGCCCGAGGAGCTTAAGGCCGCTTCCGACAAGCTGATAATCTGCACCGACGACGGCTCCTACGGGCAGCAGGGCTTCACCACCAAATTCCTCAAAGAGGAGATCGACGCCAATATCGCCCAGGGCAAGCCCCAGTTTGACCGGGTCATCGCCATCGGGCCCGACATCATGATGAAGTTCCTTGCAGACGTCACCCGCCCCTATGGCATTAGCACCATCATCTCCCTGGACCCCATTATGGTCGACGGCACCGGCATGTGCGGCGGCTGCCGCGTCATAGTCGGTGGCGAGACCAAGTTCGCCTGCGTTGACGGGCCGGACTTCGACGCCCACCAGGTGGACTTCGACTCCCTTCTCAAGCGGGCCGCCTTCTACAAGGACGAGCAGGACAGGGACGCCCAGCATATCTGCCGCATGACAGGAGGTAAGCGCAGTGAGTGATGTTGTAAAAGTAGTGGAGTACGACGCCGAGGGCAGAGAGCGCATAGACGTGTACAAGCTGCCCGACGAGCAGGCCCGCGTGAAGGCCCTGTGGGATAGCTATGAGGACAGGGACCAGCTCTACCACGCCCTTTCTGAGCGCATTCATGACTTTCCTGACTTTGTAAGCGGCGTGATCGCCGAGAAGAAGCTTTTCAGGCACCCCATGCCCGAGCAGGACCCGGTGCTTCGGGCCGCCAATTTTGACGAGGTGGCCCTGGGCTATACCCCGGAGATGGCCATAGCCGAGGCCCGGCGCTGTCTCAACTGTCCCAACCCCATGTGCCGCCAGGGCTGCCCCGTGTCAGTCCGCATACCCGAGTTCATCGAGAAGGTGGCCGAGGGCGACTTTGACATGGCCTATAATGTGATCACCTCCACGAATTCCCTGCCCGCCGTCTGCGGCCGTGTCTGCCCCCAGGAAAAGCAGTGCGAGAGCAGGTGCGTCCGGGGCTGCAAGGGCGAGGCCGTGGCCATTGGCCGGCTCGAACGCTTTGTGGCGGACTACCACATGCGAAAAGAGAACAAGCCCCCTGTCAGCGTGCCTCCCTCAAACGGCCACAGGATAGCCGTTGTGGGCTCCGGCCCCGCCGGCCTCACCTGCGCCGGGGACCTGCGCAAGCTGGGATACGACGTTACAGTGTACGAGGCCTTCCACAAAGCCGGCGGCGTTCTGGTCTATGGCATTCCCCAGTTTCGTCTGCCCAAGGAGATAGTCGCCGCCGAGATAGAGAATCTGAAGGCAATGGGTGTGAACATCGTCACCAACGCCATCGTCGGCAAGTCCATCACCGTGGATGAGCTCTTCGAGGACGGGTACGAGGCCGTGTTCATCGGCTCCGGCGCAGGCCTGCCCCAGTTCCTGCGCATTCCCGGCGAGAACCTTCTTGGCGTATACAGCGCCAACGAGCTTTTGACCCGCGTGAACCTGATGAAGGCCTATAAAGACGACTATGACACGCCTATAAAGCGCTTTGGCCGGGTGGCCGTGGTGGGCGCGGGGAATGTGGCCATGGACGCGGCCCGGGTCGCGAAGCGCCTCGGAGCCGAGCATGTGTATGTGGCCTACCGCCGGGGCAAGGATGAGCTTCCCGCCCGCAAAGAGGAAGTGGAGCACGCCGAGGCCGAGGGCATAGAGTTCAAGCTCCTCAATAACCCCACCAGGATACTTGGGGACGAAGAGGGCAAGGTCGTCGGGATAGAGCTGCTCCGCCAGGAGCTGGGCGAGCCCGACGCCAGGGGCCGCCGCTCCCCCGTGCCGGTGCCCGGCTCAGAGTGGGCGCTGGACGTGGACACGGTGATAATCGCCATCGGCACCAGTCCCAACCCCCTTATCCGCAACACCACCCAGGGTCTCAGCTTCACCCGCAAGGGCGGCATTGAGGCCGACGAGGGCGGCCGCACCTCCCGTCCCGGCGTCTTCGCCGGCGGCGACGCCGTCACCGGCGCCGCCACCGTCATCCTCGCCATGGGCGCCGGCAAAGAAGCCGCCAAAAGCATCGACGAGTACATAAAAGGCAAAGGCTGAGGCTTCCGTCTGAACACCAAAACGCAGGAAAGCACGAATTATGCTCG
This sequence comes from Candidatus Limivicinus sp., assembly GCA_048477415.1. Taxonomy (GTDB): domain Bacteria; phylum Bacillota; class Clostridia; order Oscillospirales; family Oscillospiraceae; genus Limivicinus. Next base: position 8,411 of record DBGBEC010000266.1, read on the forward strand.
TGTTTTCCTGCGTTTTCGTTTATTAAAGCTAAGCCTAAAGTGTTTCCCTGCCTCTCCCCTGCTCAAAACTATGCAGCAGCGCCGCTGCCGCCTCTGGTCCCGGCATGGCGCACATCCCGCCGGGCTTTGTGGCGCACAGGGCCCCTATAGCGTTTGCAAAGGCAGTTTTCTCCGCCATTGGGCGGCCTGGGCTTCGGCAATTCTGATATAGTATACCACCGGTGAAGGCGTCTCCACAGCCTGTTGTGTCCACTGCACCCACAGGGAAAGCCTTCACGAACCCCCGTTCTGAAGGCGTGAAGTAAAACGCGCCCCGGCTTCCGGCAGTGATATACAGCTCCCTGACGCCAAGGCCAAGTATTTCATCCGCCCCGGCCTCAATGCTGTACGTTCCCTTCTTCGTCAGGAGCCATAGCTCCTCCTCAGACATTTTTACTATGTCCGCCTGGGCAAGGCCCCAGGCCAGCCGCTCCCGGGCGGCAGCCTCGCTGCTCCAGAGACGCGGGCGGTAATTGGGGTCATAGGATATAAGGGCTCCGTGTTCCTTCGCGTATCCTACCGCGAACTCCGTGGCTGAGCGGGCAGGCTCATCGCTGAGCGAGAGCGATCCGAAATGGAGGTATTTACTGTCTTCCAGCAGGGACCGGTCTATTTTTTCGGCTCTAATGCAGGTATCCGCTCCGGGACTGCGTATAAAGGCAAACTCTCTTTCGCCCTTTTCGTCAAGGCTGACAAAGACAAGAGTGGTCCTCTCCCCCGCTTTTTGTATACCATCCGTTCCGATACCCGCCTCTTCTGCCTTTTGGCTGAGGAAACGGCCAAACATGTCCCGTCCCACGGCGGCGATCATGGCCGTGCGTCCTCCCAGGGCGGCACAGGCGGCAAGACAGTTTGCCGGTGCGCCGCCGGGGTTCATTTCATATTTGGGGTTTCCCATTTCCCCCGTCCCAACGGGAGAGAAATCTACCAGATACTCGCCTATGGCCACAACGTCTAAGGATCTATCCATTTTTCTTTTTCTTCCCCATTATGTCAATGTATACAGCCGCGATTATTATAAGGCCCGTCAGCACTTTCTGCCACTCGGTGGATACGCTCAGCAGCCGAAGGCCATTTGTAAGCACGCTCATGATAAAGGCCCCCAGAATGGCCCCGCCCATAGAGCCCTTCCCGCCGGCAAGAGACGCCCCGCCTATAACGCAGGCGGCTATCGCGTTCATCTCATAGCCGCTGCCTACAGAAGGGTAGGCCGTGTTCATGCGGGACGTCATCAGTACCGCTGCCACCGCGCTCATACAGCCGGAGACGATATACGCGCTCAGCTCCCATCGGTTTACTTTTACTCCAGAAAGTCTTGTGGCCTCGCGGTTGTTGCCTATGGCGTAAAGATAGCGGCCAAAGGCAGTTTTGGCCAGGATGATCCCGAATATGACAGCAACCAGGAACATGATCATGACCCCAGTGTTCACGGCATAGTCAGACATGCCAAGGCCTGCAAAAATATCCGATAAAGGAGACCCCAGAGCTATTTTCTGGTAGGAGGAGACACCGTTGAAATATATTGGAGTACCGTTTGTGATCACAATGGCCAGGCCGGCAGTGACCATCTGCATTCCAAGAGTGGCAATAAAGGGGCTTATGTTCATCCTTGTCACCATTATTCCGTTCAAGGCCCCCAAAACACCGCCCGCGGCAAGCCCCATGATAATGCCGAGCCATGCCGGGACTCCCCACCATGTCATAAAAACCCCTAAGAGCACACTTAGCAGCGCCATGTTTGTGCCAATGGACACATCGATGCCGCCGGTGACTATAACATAAATGGCACCCGTTGACAAGATACCGTTTATCATCGTGGCCAAGAGGATATTGTTTATATTTGACGGAGTAAAAAAGTTCGAGGAGGCTATGGAAAAAAACAGCACCATCGCCACAAGGCCTAACACTATCGCCATGCGCTGCACGGGAAACCTTTTGAACTTTGTAAATATATCTTTCATGATCATGCACTCCTACATTTTTGACGCCAGCCGAAGTATTTTTTCCTGAGTCGCCTCCCCGGCCATGAGCTCGCCTGTTATCTCACCCTCATGCATAACTATAATTCTGTCACAGACCCGGAGGAGCTCCTGCATTTCTGATGAGATCATTATCACAGATTTACCCATGTCCGCAAGCTCCACCAGCAGGCTGCATATCTCTTCCTTTGCCCCTATATCGATACCCCTTGTCGGTTCGTCAAATATCAAAATATCCGTATCCCGCAGCAGCCATTTCGCTACGACTGTCTTCTGCTGATTACCGCCGGAAAGAAATTTTACAGACGTATCCGGGGACGGTGTTTTTATTTTCAGGGCACTGATCAATCTTTCCGTCTCCGCAGCGCTTTTCCCCCGGTCGATGAAGCCAAGCCCCCGGCAGAGCTTGTCAAGGCTCGCGATACCTATGTTGTTTTCCACGGACATCTCAGTGATGAGGCCATACTGCTTTCTGTCCTCGGAGAGATAGCTTATGCCATTTTTCACGCCGTCCCAGGGTGAGCCAATGTCTTTTCTGCGCCCCTTCACGAGTATTTCTCCGCTGTCAGGCCTTTCCGCGCCAAATATAAGCCGGGCCGTCTCTGTCCTGCCTGCTCCGACCAGCCCCGCAAGGCCAAGTATCTCGCCCCTGCGCAGGAAAAAGCTTACATTTTTCACCTTGCTGCCCCAGGATATCCCTCTCAATTCCAGGACCTTTTCCTCCGATATCCTGTCTTTCGCCGCTTTTTCCGGAGAATAGACGATTTTCCTTCCGACCATCGCGGATATGATGTCGTCCATGCTGGCCTCTGCCAGGCCAACGGTTTCAATATACTGGCCGTCGCGCAGGATCGTTGCCCTGTCGCATATGCGCTTTATCTCGTCCATCCTATGGGAGATATAGATAACGCTTATGCCCTGCTTTTTCATGCCGCTGATCATCCTGAAGAGACTGTCTGTCTCGCTGCTGCTCAGAGGCGCTGTTGGCTCGTCCATAATAATGAGCTTTGACTCATAAGACATCGCCTTTGCTATCTCGACCATCTGCTGCTGGGCAACAGTAAGCTCCGAAACCATAGTACGGGGATCGAGATCCAGACTCACCTTCCGCAGCAGCTCAGCCGCCTCATCGTTCAGGGCCGTTTCATCAAGGAATATGCCCTTTTTTCGTTTCTCTTTTCCCAGAAATATGTTCTGGGCGACCGTCAGATTAGTGAGCATATTCAGTTCCTGGTGTATCATGGTTATGCCCAGCGCTCTGGCGTCAAGGACGCTGTTTATGCTCACCTTTTTGCCTTCAAAGAATATCTCGCCCTCATCCGGGTGATATATACCGTTAAGGATCTTCATCAGCGTGGACTTTCCTGCGCCGTTTTCACCCAGCAGGGCATGGACTTCGCCTTTGAGGATGTTAAGGCTGCAATTTTGCAGAGCCTGTACACCGGTAAAGGCCTTGCTGATCGACCGCATTTCTATGAGCGTGTTTTCCATTCGCTTTACCTCGGTCAAAGCTTATACAGTCTTTGACAGTTCTTGCCCAGCAGCATATCCTTTTCATTCTGGGATATGCCGCAGGCCTCTATTTCACCTGGTAATGTATATTCCCCGCCAAACAGTATCTTTTCCGCCCCGAGATACCTGCATGCATGCTCAAGCCACTGTGTCACAGCTATCTGCGGCAGCATGCTGGAGCCGTAATGTTCCAGCCAGGCCGTATCCATGTATACATTTTCAAAGCGCTGAGCAATGCCCATGCAGCGAAAGTACTGTTCACCCCCCATATGCGCGAATACGACCTTAAGGCTTGGAAAGGTCTCCAGTACATTGCCAAATTCCATTGCTGTGCCAATACAGGAATAGCGGCATGAATTCCCGCCTGAGGCCGCCTCCGCCGGATTTGCTGAACCGGCGTTATGCCAGCCCACATGGAACAGGATGGGGATGTCAAGTTCCAGGCATTTCTGGTATATCTCCATCTGTATGTCATCGTCCACATGAAAGCCCCCCTGATAGGAGAGGACCTTTATGCCCTTATACAGCCCCTTTGCCACCCCATCTTCAAGGTCAGCGAAGGATCTTTTCAGATCATTCCTTGAGACATGGGCTATCCCGAAAAATTTATCGGGGAACTCTTCCACAAGCCTGCGTACCTTTTCGTTCTCGAGTGGATCTATGGAGATGAGCGAGCTCATGTCCAGCCCCTGCTCCTCCATATAGCTGAGCAGAGGCTTATCTTCGTAGTATTCAACACCCTCATAGGACCACACATGCATATGACTGTCTATTCTCATGGTCTTCCCTCCAAAAGCCCCCGCACTTTGCCTGCCACAGCCTCTGCGAAGGCCTCGTGGGACTCGTTTGCAATGTGTATGGCGTCGTCCGCTGTCTTCGCAGCTGATGAGGCCTCCATAAATTCCGCCCCGTACTTGCGGGCTATGGCGCTGTAAAGGGCGGGCAGCCGGGCGCTCCGCTCCTCCGTGCTCCCGGCAGGAAACCAATTTTCCATGACGGAGCCCTTTAGTTCCGTCACCTGAACAGGGGAAATGAGCAGAAGTTTTGGCGCGCTGTGTCCGGGGCCAGCTCTGCTCTCCATAACCTTTCTGGTCAAAGCCTCTATACCCATGGAGATATCACAGGCCGTCAGCGAAAATCTTTTCTTCAGGTCTGGCTGGCCAAGCATCATCACGAACACATCCACCGGCTGGTGGCTCTCAAGGCAGGGGCCGATATGCCTTCCGGCGTTTTTATCCGGCTCTACCGGGTCGTCCACGGTGGCCCTGCCCGGCTGCCCTTCTTCTATGACGAGATAATCCCCGCCCAGCTTTTGGGCAAGAATGCCCGTCCATCTCTGGCTATAGGGCAAACGCTCCCCGCTGTTATTATCATATCCCCAGGTGTTTGTATCTCCGAAGCAAACAACGGTACGCATATTTTTCCTCCTTCCGCCTATGGAAACTGCCGCAGAAACGCTGCTTCTGCGGCAGTACCCGGCAAAAAATAGCTGCTGCTCAACTATTTTTTTGATCTGATGTCCAATAACTCGCCGCTCCCGCGGCAGTTGCTCCCCGATTCACAGCTTATAAAGCTTAGCTGCATTATTCCAGAGTATATCCCGCTTTTCCTCGTCGGATATATCAGTGCCCAAAATGTCCGCAGGCAAAGTCCCCTCGCCGCCAAAGAGCACTTTCTCCGAGCCCAGATACTTGCACGCGTGCTCTATCCAGTCCTTGACCTTCAACTGCGGGAACTGATTTTCTGCATAGTACTGGAGCCAGGCTGTATCCAAATACGCGTGTTCAAACCTCATGCACAGACTTAGACACTGGAAATATGTATCCCCGCCCATATGGGCCATTATAAGCTTGAGCTCAGGGTATTTTTCAAGCACTGTACCAAACTGCACAGGGTAGCCAAGAGTAGCGCATTTACAGGGCGCGGCCCCTGCCTGAGATGGATGGACAAGGCTGCTGCGCTGAAAACCCACATGGAGGAGAATGGGAATGTCCAGTTCAAGGCAGCACTCATATACCGGGTTTATGGCGTCGTCGTCCAGCATGAAATGTTCCGCATAGGGATAGAGCTTTATGCCCCGGATCAGGCCCTTGCGCACATTCTCCTCAAGCCGTCTCAGGGAAGGGTACATGTTCTTCACGTCTACATATCCTATACCGAAAAAGCTGTCCGGCTGCTCCGCCACTATACGCTCCACCTCCCGGTTCTCCTTCTCGGAGATGGCGATAAGCGCGCTCTTGTCAATTTTGTTCTCCTCCATATACTGGTAGATGCTTTTGTCCTCATAATAATCCACGTCATCCATGGACCACACATGCATATGGCTGTCAACTATCATCTCTGATATATCTCCTTACCGGCATTGATGTCCTCAGTCGTAAAGACACTGGGCTATCTCCGCATCGTCAATATTCTCAGCGTTATAAAAATAATAGGTCGCGTTTATCGTTTCGGGAATAGTCTCCCCGTTCAGATAATCCACTGCGTACTTGACTATGTCATATCCCTGAGAGTAGGGGGCCTGGGTGATGCTGCCGAAAATGGTACCGGCGCGCACCGCGTCAGTCTGCTGTTTGCCGGAATCATAGCCAATGACCTTTATCTTGCCCTCCAGGCCAAGCTCCGCCACAGCGTTGAGGATGCCGTTGATAACATTATCGCAGGTACCGTAGATCACTTCAGCCTCCGGGTAGGTGGTCATCATGCTCTTGGCGATCTCCGTGACCACAGCCGCGTCGTTTGAATATTGAACGTCAAGTATCTCCATTTCCGGGTAGAGCTCGCCCAAAGCATCGATAAAGCCGTTTGTCCGCTCGACGCCGTTTTTGCTGGTCTGGTCATGTCCTATTACAAGGACGCCCCCCTCTCCGTCACAGCCTTCACCTATCTTTTGAGCCAGTGTGCGGGTAGCTTCAATGTCGTTGGTGGCAAGAGTCGTTACAGGCACATCGCTGTTCACCCCATTGTCATAGCAGAATATGGGTATCTCAGCCGCCTTCGCCTGCTCCATGATGGCTCCCACGGCCTCTTGATCTATAGCGCCAATGCATATGGCATCCGGCTTTGCCGCAACAGCCGTGGCAAACATATCCAGTTGGGCTGCCGCGTCTCCGGAAACTGCGGGAGCGTCGTAGGTAAGTTCAACGTTGAATTCCTCTGCCGCGGCCTGGCAGCCGAGCATCAATGTGCGGTGATATTGGTGTATGGCGGATTTGTCGCAGACCCAGATCTTGTACTGGGAGCCCGTTTCCGCCGCAGGTGTTTCTGCCGCAGGAGCCTCGCCCTGACCGCAGGCGCAAAGGGCGAAAATCATGCACAAGGCGAGGACGAGAGTGAAACGCTTTTTCATTTTTGTTACCTCCGTTTTTTATTTTAATGTACCACAGCCTCTGGCTGATTTTAAAAAAGTTTAAATTTACGTTTTGTAAATACGCACATATATCCCCGTTATTTTTTGTGAGTTTCTACCATATGTCAAGGTATTTGTTCTGTTTTTTTCTTAATATGCGTTAATATTAACCCATCAGTCCCCTTGGCACAACCCATATTTCTATATGTTAAGTATAAATTTCTGAACCAAGCTTGACTGCCCTGGGGCCTTGTGTTATCTTTGAGCGGGTGATGAACATGTCCGCGAAAGATAAGGCGCCGTTAAAATATCTGGAATCCATATCCCAGGGCAGACACAGGCTGCTGCAATGCAGACGTTTCAATCAGAGCAGCGACATATGGATATTGAGGGAGCACGAGCACGAGTTTTTAGAGCTGATCTATTTTCTCAGCGGCGAAGCGCAGATCAAGACAAACCGCGGAGAGACCCGGCTTGCCCTTTATGATGTCCTTGTTCACCCGGCTCATGTGAAGCACAGGGAGTTTGTGGATCTGCACAAGCGCCAGGAAATAATCAACCTATGCATAGACGTCGAGACAGATGTGAACATCGGCGAATCCTTCGTGCTCAGTGACAACTCGGGGAATATTCGGCGTGTTTTTCAGATGCTTGACAGCGGCAGCTCTTCTGACCTCCTCAGAGAGGAGATAGAAGAAAAGCTGCTGGGGCTGCTCTTTGCCTACATGCGTAAAAGCGTGACAGAGCAACCATGCACAGAATATGACCTGATAGACCGTGTTATAGAGTATGTGCAGGAAAACTACATGTCTATGCTCACCGTAAAAAACATGGCCGACTATGTGAATGTGAGCGAATCCTACCTGTCTCGGCTCATGCGTTCTCATGTGGGGATATCTCCGATGAAATATGTAAACAGTGTCAGAATGGAGAACGCAAAGCAGGCTCTTAAAAGTGACCTGCCCATAGAGCATATCGCCGCACTCGTCGGTTTCATGGAGCCAAAATATTTCAGCACAGTATTCAAACGGGAGACCGGGCTCACTCCATCTGAATTCAGAAAAAGTATTTCCAACAAGCAGTAACTGCCGGTGTTGAGCCGCTTGCGGAAGGCCCCCTGCTCTGCTGCACAGCATGACCAGTGTTTTTTTCGTACCTGTATCATCGCAAACCGAAAGCCAAGGCTCCAGCGCTCCATCTGACCTTGACTTCCATTCACATATTGACCTTTTGCATATAACGCATTTCCGTTGATGGTAAAAATCGCTGTTCTCCCCCTCGCCAGGCGCGGGGAACAGCGATCACACACCCTGAAAATACCGGGCCGATATAAAAAAACATGAAGGAGTGGTCCCTCATGTTTTTTCAGTCTGTAAAAAAGCTATAGGCATGGGGAGAAATGTAAAAAGCCCCCGAGACTTTTACAGCCTCAGGGACCAGATGGTGGACGATACAAGACTCGAACTTGCGACC
>DBGBEC010000267.1:0-3335 GCA_048477415.1 Candidatus Limivicinus sp.
GTCAGGATCACAGATAAGCGGGCGGCCAAGGCAGAATACATCCGCATTGCCGTCTTTGACAAGACTGTCCATCATCTGGGGATCGCGCAGCTTTCCCGTGGTAAAGACAGGTATATCCAGGGCTTTTTTTGCCGCTTCCGCCAAATACACGCGGGCTCCCTCCGGGTGCTTGTGGGTCTCTACGAGCCTTGTGTCTCCAAAACCCGTGTGACCAAGGCTTGCGCTTATATAATCCGCGCCTGCCGCCTCCATCATCTTCGCAAGTTCCAGGCCCTCGCTGATCTTATACCCGCCCTCAAGGCTCTCCTCAATGCCCAGACGTATGCCGCAGACAAAATCAGTTCCGCAGGAGCGTTTGATGCCTGAAATTATTTCCGTGGCAAAGCGGGCTCTGTTTTCAAGACTGCCTCCGTACTCGTCGTTGCGGCGGTTGGTGGCGGGAGAAAGAAAATCGTTGACAAGATAGGCATGGGCACCGTGTATCTCCACGCCGTCCGCCCCGGCGACCTTTGCATATACGGCGGCGGTAACAAAGGCTGAGATCAGCTTTTTTACCTCTTCGTTTGTCAGTTCCCTGCATTCGCCGCCAAAGGCGTTGGGCATAACGGAGGCGCTCTCGGGCTGGCAGCCGTTTATAAACAGGGGATTTGCGCTGTTCCCGGCGTGCATCAGCTGAACGAACAAGAGGCTACCATAGCGGTGCACCTCCTCCGCCAGCCTGCCCCAGCCAGGGATGTAGTCGGCCTTGTCCAGCCGCAGGTGGGTGGGAACTGAGCGCCCCGCCGGATATGTCACATTGGCAGAGCCGGTGATTATAATGCCGGCTCCACCACGGGCCCGCGCCCCAAAATACTCAATGACCGCGGAACTGACCGAACCGTCGGCGTTCTCCAGATTAGTGCCCATAGGCGACAGGGCTATCCTGTTTTTCGCGGTTTTAGAGCCGATTTTTATGGGTGTAAAGATCGCTCTCCTGCTTGCGCTGTCCATACTGCTCACTTCCTTTGTTTATTGGGTATCAGTAAAGGCCCAGGCCGCCGTCGACAGTTATGTCTGTGCCGTCTATATATTCGCCGTCCTTTGAGGCGAAAAGCAGCGCCACATTGGCGATATCCTCGGGAACTCCAACACGCTTGCAGGGGAAAAGGGGCTTGAATTTCTCAAAGTTGTTTTCATAGTCGAACATTTCCTTGACCTCGGGGGTGCACCACTGGAATATCGGTGTGTCAATAATGCCGGGACTTATGCTGTTGGCCCGCAGCCAGTGATTCTGTTTGGCAGTGAGCCTTGTAAATTTGATAACAGATTGCTTGCCCAGGCAATACATCCACTGCATTGCGTCATCGCCGTGCCCGGAGGTAGAGGCCACGTTGATTATATTCGGGACGGAGGGGCAGCTGGATCTTTTGAGCAGGGGGATGGCATATTTTGTAGTAAACTGATAGGCTCGCATGATAAGATGAAAATTCTCTTCCCATTCAGGCAGCTCAAAGTCCTCGATCGAGCCGTAAGTCCCCCGGCCCGCGCAGTTTACAAGCACATCGAGAACTCCGCCAAACTTTTCTGCGGCAAAATCAAAAATGGCTTTGAGCTGGTCCAGATCGTACAGATCCGCTTTGAAGGGGATAAAGCGCTCACCAAGCTCCGATGTTCGGTGAAAATCCCGGCCAATGCCTATAACTGTCGCCCCTTCCTCAAGAAATTTCTTCGTTATCCCAAGACCTATGCCGGAGGTGGAGCCGGTGACAACACATTTGTAGCCTTCGAGTTTAGCCATGATACTTTCTCCTTTTCAATGTTTTTATTTGAATTATAAAACAGCCGGACGGCAGTTTTTCCGACAAGATCGTCCTCGGCCCTTAAGTATGTTCAGGGCTCGAAGCAGTAGGCCGCTTCAAAGCCGTCGCTTATCGCCTCGGCGATCCTGCCGGGGGCTCTGCGATTTTCGCCGAGAGTGATGACCTGGCTGAAGTTAGCCTCAAATTCCTTCAGCAGTTTGTCTCTCTTACGAAGCCCAAGTGCTAAAACAACATAGTCTGCGTCTATTTCAACACGGCTCTGGTCGTCGGTTTTTATAAACACTGCGCCGCGGTCGGTGATCGCGCTGAGCATGTGTCCGGGAAGCTTTAAAGGCTCATCCAGGTGGTGTTCTATGTCCCGCATCATGACGTTGAAAACGCCCATTCCGATTTCCGGCAGCATGTCTGCGATAGTTAAGCTGGATACTTTTCCGCTGTGGGTGAGCATTTCAGCCGCTTCCAGTCCGGTAAGTCCGCCACCGACAAGGATCACTCTGCCTGAAGCTTCCCTTGCACCTGTGATGTAATCATTTACAAGCACGACTTTTTCCATGTCTATCCCGGGAATTTGAGGGATGAATGGCTCCGCGCCAGCGGCCAGGAATACTGCTGCCGGCTCAATGGCTTTTACAGTTTCCACATCGGCCTCGGTATTGAGCCGCACATGGACTCCGGCCTGTTCCACCTCGGCTGTGAGCACTTTTGTAAGCTTCGTCAGTTTATCCTTATATGGCATAGTCTTGTCAGCCAGATTCATAGACCCGCCCAACTCGGAGCCCTTGTCAAACAAAGTCACGTCAAAGCCGCGCTGTCCAAGGATGATCGAGGCCTCCATGCCCGCAGGACCGCCACCGATCACCGCTATCCTGCGCCCGGCGCCATTTTTCATGGGAGGCTCCCTGAAAGCAAGGGCTTTTCCCACCCGTGGGTTCACACTGCACCTTGCGTGGGCCACAATACCCTCAGATTCAAGACAGTAGCAGCAGCTCAGGCAGCGGCGTATCTCAGCGCTCCGGTTTTCTCTTGCCTTGCTGCACCATTCTGGGTCGGCGATCTGGGCCCGGCCCACAGCCACAAAGTCGCTGACGCCCTCCAGAAGGAGCTGTTCGGCAAATTCCGGATCCTTAATGGTGTTGGTACCGATCACGGGGATGCTGACTGCTTTTTTGATAGTGGCCGCGTCATTTTTGCGCCAGCCCTGCTCATATGAATAGGGCTCGCAGGCGGTCTCGTTGGAGAAATAGTTGCTGCAACTTACGTTTATTGCGTCAGCCCCGGACGCCTCAAGCATTTTCGCGACTTCCACCGCTTCCGGGAGCTTGAATGTGTTTTCGTGGCTTTCGTCATACTCGCTTGCGTTAAGACGGACGATTACGGGAAAGTCACTGCCGCAGGCTGCCTTTATTCCGCCAACGATCTCCAGAAGAAACCTGGCCCGGTTTTCGAGAGAGCCGCCGTACTGGTCGTCACGCCTGTTGAAATATCCGCTTAGGAAGGATGAAAGGAGGTATCCATGGGCGGCGTGTACTTCCACTC
>DBGBEC010000268.1:0-4436 GCA_048477415.1 Candidatus Limivicinus sp.
AGCCCCTATGATCCAAAAATAAACGCTGGCAAAAAATACCGGATTAAAAGCCGGGCCCGGGCATATAATATAAGCGGACAATGATCCCGGGCGGCGAGACAGAAAGAGCTGCCGGATGGCTGAACATATATTATTGATATAATATATGGATACATCCAAAACGGGAAATTGTCAAGCGGTAAGAGAGTTTTTCCAGAAGGAAAAATATCTTCCGCGGGCGGGCCGCTCAACGCGGCCCGCTTTTTGCGTTTTGACCCGGGATGAAAATATCTTAATTCAGGACTTGAATTTTTTCCGGATCTGTGCTATATTAGCTTTCACCAACGCGGATGTAGTTTATCGGTAGAACTTCGGCTTCCCAAGCCGATAAGGTGGGTTCGACTCCCATCATCCGCTCCACGTCGGAGCAAGCGTCATATCGTTTGCTCCGACTTTTTTATAAAAGTCAGAGCGCATTAATTTTGCTGCTCCTCCTTTCCGAATCACGACCGCTGTGCTGGGCTGTGATCTGGGGCCGCCCTGCGGGCGGCTGTTTTTTTATTTCCGGCAGAAATATCGATTTTAACCACTCTTTGCAAACCAGGGGTGTGCGATCTGCGCACCGCTTTTTTTATAGTTTCGCTTCGCGAAACTATAAAAAAGCCGCCGTCAATGGCGGCTGCCGCGCGAGCGGCGAGCCTTCTCCCCGCGGACTTTCCGGTCCGCGGGCTCGTTTTTTATAGATCGGGCTGTGAAAAAGCTTTTATTTAGGACCTGAATGTGATACTATAGCCCAGGCAAAAAATATATATCCAGGAGGGAAAATATGGAGCTTGAACTGAGAGGTATAGAGAAAAGCTTTGGCGAAAAGCAGGTGCTCATGGGTCTCAGCCTGAAGGCCGGGGGCGGAAGCGCCTTTGGTCTGCTGGGCAGAAACGGCGCCGGCAAGACCACCACCATCCGCATCCTCATGGGCGTTTTTCCCGCGGACCGGGGAGAGGTCCTTGTAGACGGGAGACCCATAGACCATAAGCGCCTACCCATCGGGTATCTGCCGGAGGAACGGGGGCTCTATCCCAAGAAGAAAATAATCGACCAGCTCGTGTACTTTGCCATGCTCAAGGGCCTGAGCAGGAGCGAGGCCATAAGCTCTTCTGACCGCTGGCTCAAACGCCTGGGCATGGCGGAATACAGGAACAAGCGGCTGGACACCCTCTCAAAGGGGAACCAGCAGAAGATACAGCTCATAACCGCCCTGGCCCACGAGCCCAAAATAGTTATCCTGGACGAGCCCTTCTCCGGCCTTGACCCGGTGAATGCCATGCTGCTGAAGGACGTGGTGAAGGAGGAGATAGACAAGGGGAAAATAGTCCTGTTCTCCAGCCACCAGATGAGCTATATCGAGGAGTTCTGCGACAGCATAGCCATATTGAATTCAGGCCGGGCAGCCGTCCAGGGCAGGCTCCAGGACATAAAGCGGGACTATCCCCGCGACAGGCTGGTAGTCCGCTGCGGGGAGCCGGGCAAGCTCGCTTCCGGGCTCGGCCTGCGCAGTGAAAAGCTCTCCGACAGGGAACTCATGCTGTGGCTGCCCTCGGAAGGAGAGAAGGGCGCGGTCATGCGGCAGATAACAGAGCGCTTCGACGTGGACGAGATAAGGGTGTTCGAGCCCTCCCTGAACGATATTTTTGTGGAGTATGCCGACGGCGGCAGAGAGGAGAGGGAAGCATGAAACAGTTTAAGACCATCCTTGGCTTTGAGCTAAAGGCCTATTTCAAAAACAAGAGCTTTGTGGGCATAACGCTGTTTCTCGTGCTTGCCATTGCCGTTCTCATGTTCTTCCCCCGGATAAGCGAGGCCTTCAAGGCGAAAAACGAGAGCGGGACAGAGAGCGGGGCCGACGGCGGGATAAAGGACCGTATCCTCCTCTCCGCAGAGGGGACGGAGCAGGCGGACAAGGTGTTCCAGGCCTTCGCCGCCGCCTTTCCCGAGTATGAGCTGCTTGAGAGCGGGGAGAATGAAGAGGCCCTTTCCCGCCGGGTGATGGAGGGGGAGGCTGTCTGTGCCTTCCATGTCCGCTCTCTTCAGGAGTATACATACATAGTGGACCACATCTCCATGTACGAGGACAGGACCGGCAGGGCGGACCAGGCCCTGGAGCTTTTGTATAAAAGCGAGGCCCTGAGCCGAAGCGGCCTGAGCGCCCAGGAGGCGGAGACCATACTGAGCGCCACAGCTCAGCACGAGACCATAAATCTGGGCAAGGACCAGACCAAGAATTTCTTCTACACCTATATAATGATCTTCGCCCTGTATATGGTCATCATGCTCTACGGCCAGATGGTGGCCACGAACGTTGCCACGGAAAAAAGCTCCAGAGCCATGGAACTGCTTGTGACCAGCGCCGAGCCCGCCAGCATGATGTTCGGCAAGGTGCTCTCCTCGGGCCTGGCGGGGCTTATCCAGATCCTGGCCGTTTTCGGTTCTGCCCTGCTGTTTCACAGCCTGAACAGGGACTATTGGGCCGGGAACGAGATAATAAACTCCATCTTCGGCATGCCCCTTGAGCTCTTTATATATATGCTGGTGTTTTTTGTGCTGGGCTTTTTGGTCTATGCCTTCCTTTATGGGGCGGTGGGCTCCACAGTCTCAAAGCTGGAGGATATAAACACAGCCGTCATGCCCCTCACCATGCTGTTTATCGCGGCCTTTTTCGTCGTCATCTTCTCCATGTCCTCCGGCAATGTGGACACAATGCTCATGAAGGTCTGCTCCTATATCCCCTTCACCTCTCCAATGGCGATGTTCACCCGGATAGCCATGGGCTCCGTGGCCTTTTATGAGATAGCCATATCCATCCTTATCCTCATCGGCTCGGTCCTCGGCATAGGTCTGCTCTCTGCCAAGATATACCGTCTGGGCGTGCTCCTCTACGGCAAGCCCCCCAAGCTCTCCACCCTGATAAAAGCCGCCCTAACCAAGTCCGGCGGCTGAAACGGCGGAAGAGAGAACAGCCCCAGCACAATGAGCAATGAAAGCTCCTTCCGGTCATTTGGAAGGAGCTTTCAGCCTGTCAATATCCTTTTACCTGAATAGATCAGAGTGGCTGCCTACACGATAAAGCATTAAAACCAAAACAGTATCAACCACTTCATAAACAAGCAGCCAATCTGGCTCTACATGACATTCCCTACAGCCTTTATAGTTTCCGCTTAGATCATGATCGCGATATTTTTCCTCCAACGGTTCACCATTTGCCAACTTATCAACAACGGCAAACAGCTTCTCAATGTCCTTACCTTGTTTTTTGGCAAGCTTCAGATCCTTTTTGAATTGGGTGGTGAACCGAACCTCGTACTTCATACTTCCAACGCCGCCCTTAGATCAGCCATGGAGGAAAAGCCCCTTGCCTTTTGGTCACATGCCAAAGCTCTGCCCTCTGCGATAGCGGCGGCAGTGGTTTCGTTGGGGATGTTCAGCTTGACCTCAAAGGGAATACCGTTCTCACGGATCGCCTGCCTCAAAAAGATATTTACAGCAGTGGTCATATTAAGTCCCAGGGCGTCAAAAATCTTTTCAGCCTGTAATTTTACTTCTTTATCGATACGGATATTTAAGTTTGTAGACTCCACAACAGCACCTCCGCTTTTGTTCTGTGCATATTATAGCATATTATGCGCACAACATCAACACGATGCACGAAATTATTTTGCTGTGCTTTTGCAGAGCAAAGAACCTTGGCTTAAAGCGCTTTTTTGGCCAGGGTCTCTATCAGGTCTTCCACTTCATGGCCCAGCTTTTCCAGGGCGCCGGGGACAAAGGGGGAGCTGAAGCCGGCCTCTTCAAGAAGCTCGGTCCACAGCTTTTCGCCGCCCTGTTTTGAAAGGCGCATATAGCGGGCGAAAGCGCTGTCATAGTCATGAAGGGAGGCCAGAAGGAAGTTGAAGGCCGCGGTCTGGGCCAGGCAGTAGTCTATGTAATAGAAGGGGGTCTCGTAGATGTGCATCTGGTACTGCCAGCGGGTGCCCTTTTCCAGATAGGGTATGCCTTCCAGGCCGATGTGGGGGCGGAAGCGCTTCTCCAGATCGAGCCAGGAGGCGTTGCGCTGGGCGGGGCTCATGTCCGGATTTTCGTAGACTATGTGCTGGAAAGCGTCTACCATGCTGCCGTAGGGGATGAAGGAGAGAGCGTCCAGGGCGTGCATGTATTTATACTTCTCCGCGTTCCCGCCGAAGAAGCGCTCCATATAGGGCCAGGCGAAAAATTCCATGCTCATGGAGTGGGTCTCCGCCGTCTCCATGCCCAGGTGCAGGTCCAGGGCGAAGCGGTTGTCTGCGGTGAGATAGCTGTTGAGAGCGTGGCCCGCCTCGTGGGTCACTACGTCCACATCGCCGGCGGTGCCGTTGAAGTTGGCGAGGATGAAGGGCTGCTTATATTTGGGGAAGCTGGTGCAGTAG
>DBGBEC010000269.1:0-1968 GCA_048477415.1 Candidatus Limivicinus sp.
GCCTTGCCATAGGTGCCCTGTTCACTAACCTGTTTTTGAAGATAGTCATCGCCCGGCCCAGGCCTTATGCCGACGAGAACAGCTTTTTTTATCAGCTCTGGCTCGTCATGGGCCAGCATATGGAGAGCGACAAGAGCTTTCCCTCGGGACATACGACGGCGGCCTTTGCCTCCATGGTGCCGCTGTTTTGGCTGGGGCGTAAAAGGCTGAGCTGGCTTGCCCTTGTTTTCGCCTTCCTTATGGGCATATCCCGCATATACCTTGTGGTCCATTTCCCCTCCGACGTGTTGGGCGGCATCATAGTCGGTACCCTGGCGGGGATCATTGCCGTGCTCATAAACAGCAAGCTGCCTGAAAAGTGGTTCAGGCTGGACTTCTTTAAACGAAAGGGGAGTGACCGGGATTGTTCGGATTCGGCGGGCTGAAGTTTAAAGGCCCGGATAAAAAGTATATAAAAGACGAGGAGCACAGGCAGGACTATGCTTCGGCCCGGGAGATAGGGCGCGTGCGCATTGGGAAGCTCTGCCTCTATTACCGTGACCTTGGCGTAAAATACTATGCCCCCTACGACTATATCCACCGGGCCTTTACCCGCATAAGCGAGTGCCAGCCCGACGACAGTCCGGCGTATTACTATTACCGCCTCATCCTTGTCCACGATGAAAAGGAATTTGCAAACCTTATCTTCAAAAAAGAAGAGGATGTGGACGAGATACACGCCATCCTGAAGGAAATAAACCCGGAGATAAAATTCGGCTACATCCCGCCCGCCGACGGAAAGCGCCGGCGCTTCTCCTGAGCTTTATAGACCCAGACTGTTTTATAATTTAACGCCCATCGGCTCGCCGCTCATGCGTCAAGCGCCGGTGCTGGCCGATATCAAAGCTCTGCTTTGCAAAAACCATGAAAAAGCCTTGGAAAATGGCTGTCCATTTTCCAAGGCTTTTTCTCGGCTCACTCAGGGAGCTTGCAAACGTCTATCCACTCAAGGGCATTGGAATATTTGTAAAGCTCGTCCAGATCAAGCTCTATCGCGCTGCTGGCGCTGCCCACAGCCGGGAAGACCGTGGTAAAGCGCTTAAGACTGTCGTCCAGATACACGGGAACGCCCTCGTTTATCCCAAAGGGGCACACGCCGCCCACCGGGTGGCCAACAAGCTCCAGGACCTCCTCGGCAGAGAGCATTTTTGCCTTGAAGTGGAACTTATCCTTGAATTTGTGGTTATCTATCCGGGCGTCACCGGCGGCGAGGATAAGCATGCAGCCCTCTGCCGTTTTGAAGGAGAGGGTCTTCGCTATCCGTGCCCCCTCCACGCCCAGTGCCTGGGCCGCTAACTCCACTGTGGCCGATGATACGGTGAACTCCCTTACTCTGTCTTCCATTCCAAGCGCGCGAAAATAAGCGCGGCCTTTTTCTATTGACATTTTTATCTGACCTCTTTTGAATTATTATACTATCTGCGTCCGCCTCCGCCGCCTGAGAAGCCGCCTCCTCCGGAGCCGCTCCCGCCCCCGAAGCCACCGCCGCCAAAACCGCCGCCGAAGCCGCCGGAGCCCCCTCCGAAGCCGCCGGGCGGCCTCCTGCCGCCGCGATTATTTCTCGACTGGTTATAGAGCAGGAACCAGGGCAGCCATGAGCCGCCTCCTCTGCCCCGGCGGCCACGGCCGCCTCCGCCGAAGATCGACAGCAGGATGAAGAGCAGGACGACCGTGCCGATAAGGCTGAAGCCTCCGCCGCTGCGGTCCTCCTCTACCGTGGAGGAGGCAAGGGGCCCGGAGGCCAGGACCTGGCTGTCATACTGCTCGTCATACCACTGGAGCAGGGCGCCGAACAGCTTGGTGACAGCCTCGTCGTAATCGCCCCTGTCAAAATCGTCCCAGAAATACTTTTCAAGGAGCCTGTCCACCTGGTCGCCGTCAAGCACGGAGCTGAAGCCCATGCCATAGGCAAGCCAGGCCTTGTTCTCC
>DBGBEC010000270.1:0-1849 GCA_048477415.1 Candidatus Limivicinus sp.
ATACAAAAGCGATACGATCGAAAGAAAATAAGCTTATTGATCTGTCAATGGTTTTTCTGTAGGTATAGTAGATGTTTTAACAGTTGGACAGGAAAAAAGAGGTGAGCACAGGATGAAAACTGAGCATATATGGGAAAAAGACGGTTATATTATGCGTTCGGCCCGGGAAGGGGATATGGACGCCTATTACGAGCAGAATTATTGCCCGCTCGATAAAGAGGCCGCCCGGCTTACCGGCAGCAAGGAGGCTTTCACGCGGGAGGAAGTGAGCGGCTTCTTCCTGAAGGCTATTGAAGAGGACGACAGATTTTTCTTCCTGATAATATCCCCGGAGGGACGGATAATAGGGGAGAGCATGATAAATGAGATCGACTGGGAGCTGCGGCGCGCAAATTTCCGCATCGGTATATATCATCCGGCGGCACGGGGCCGGGGTATCGGCGGCTGGGCTATCGGGCTCAGCCGGGATTTTGCCTTTGAGCAGCTAAAGCTCCACCGTTTGGAGCTGGATGTTTATTCCTTCAATACCCGTGCGGAAAAGGCCTATCTGAAAGCGGGCTTTAAAAGGGAGGGCGTGCTGCGAGACGCCGTAAAAGACGGGGACGAATACGCGGACGACATCCTGATGGCGATATTGGAAGACGAATGGAAGACAATAAAAGCGGCGGAGAGCTAAGCTCCGCCAAAGCCTGGACCGTCCGAAAGGGCGGTCTTCTTTAAATCGATCGCCGGATCGTACGGAGCGGGCATACTTGAAATTTTCCATGGATATGTTATACTGAGTAACTAAAATGGGCCGTGTCGGGGCTATACCCGGCGCGGGAAGCATTATTTGAAAGGGCAAAGGCATTTATGAGCAAAACCAGCGCGCAGTATGGGAACGACAGCATTTCGCAGCTCAAGGGGGCGGACAGGGTCCGCAAGCGGCCGGGGGTCATTTTTGGCTCAGACGGGATAGACGGCTGTGAACACGCCGTGTTTGAGATCCTCTCCAACGCTATCGACGAGGCCAGAGAGGGCCACGGCGAACTTATCACCCTCAGCTATTACGAGGACAAGTCCATCGAGGTGGAGGACAGGGGCAGGGGCTGCCCACTGGACTGGAACCCGGTGGAAAAGCGCTATAACTGGGAGCTGGTCTTCTGCGAGCTCTACGCCGGGGGCAAGTATAAAAACGCCGACGGCGGGGACTATGAATATTCCCTGGGTCTCAACGGCCTGGGCTCCTGCGCCACCCAGTACGCCTCTGAATATATGGACGTCACCGTCCGGCGGGACGGGAAAAAATATGAGCTGCACTTTAAAAAGGGCAAAGTCTGCGGCAAAAAGGGCCAGGAGCTCATTTCCCAGCCCTGCTCCGATAAGCAGACGGGCACCGTCATCCGCTGGCGGCCCGACCTGGAGGTCTTCACGGATATAGATATCCCCGAGTCCTTTTTCGTGGACGTGCTCCACCGGCAGGCCGTTGTAAATGCCGGAGTGACCTTCAGGCTGAGGATAGAAGAGGGCGGTAAATTCCGGGTCCGTGATTTCAAATATGAAAACGGCATAATGGACTATGTGCAGGAGCTTGCGGGGGAGGGCCCCATGACCGAGCCTGTGTTTATCTCCGCCGAGCGCCGGGGCAGGGACAGGGAGGACAAGCCTGAATACAAGGTGAAGATATCCGCCGCCTTCTGCTTCAGCAACAAGGCCTCTGCCATAGAGTATTATCACAACTCCTCCTGGCTTGAAAACGGGGGAGCGCCGGACAAGGCGGTGAAAAGCGCATTCACCTCCGCCATAGACGGGTATATAAAGGAGATCGGGAAATACCAGAAGAACGAGTCAGCCATAAAGTTCCAGGATG
>DBGBEC010000271.1:0-9340 GCA_048477415.1 Candidatus Limivicinus sp.
CTTATAAGGAGGATAAAAATGAAGAAATTAATTTTGACACTGATGACTTTGACCATGTGCGCCATGCTTTGCGCCTGCGGCAACGACCACACCGGCAACGGCTCCGCCGCTACCGCCTCCCCCATCATCACCATGCAGCCGGGCACCGAGTCCAGCCCCATCATTGACCAGCCCATGGACGAGGACGACGGCATAGTCGACGACCGGGACGGCATTATCAACGACAATGACACCGGCAGGGACAACAGCAAGGGCGGCGTAAGCAGCGTCAGCCCCTCCCCTTCGGCCACAGTCAAGCCCTGAGCATAAGCTCAAAGACAAGCCGGAGCCGCAAAACGTGGCTCCGGCTTGTCGTCATATGCCGCTTCAGCTCTGCTCGGCAACGTAGATCGAGACCTTGCTTTGGATGTTTGCTACGGTCTCCTCCAGGCTCTTTTGGTCCAGGAAATAGGCCTGGGCCTCGGTGCTTATCATTTGCTTCAGCTGTTCATCTCGGCTGGCGATCTTGTCGATGGAGTAAACAAGGTCCTTTATCCTGTCCGCCTCCGCGCGGGGGAAATAGAAATAATTCTTTTCGCTGTCGTCCTCGTTTATCCTGGCTTTTAGCGTGGCCTCAAAGCTTTTTTTCAGGACAGGGATATCGGACAGCCCCTGTCTTGCAAAGCTATCATCATCCGTTAATATAAGCTTCAGGAAGCGCCAGGCCTGTTCCTTGTATTGGCTGGAGGCCATCACGGCGAAGGAGCTTTCATTATACAGGCTGTTGATGAAGTAGCTCCCGCTGCCCGCCGTACCGGGGAAGCCCGCATAGGCGATGTCATCTGTATTGAACATGCCGCTGATCGCCATAAAGCTGTACACCCCATCGCAGGGCTCAAAGAGCACAGCATCCTGGGTATGGACGTCGGTATATGGCGTGTCCTTGACGAACTGGAGCCACTGGCCAAAACCGCCCTGGTCAAAGGAGCACTGCCCCGTCTCCCAGTCCACATATTCGGCGCTTGCCATCAGGCAGAGCATATCCAGCATATAGTTCCGGTCCCTGTGCCAGAAATACACGGGGGTATTCTCTCCCCTGTTGGCTATGAGCTGGTTTACATAATCAAGGGTCCACTCCTCACGGCCCGGAAAGTCGGAGGCCCGGGAAGCAAAGCTGAGCACGGAAATGCTGGGCTGGATGCTGTATAGACAGCCATCGTCCAGCATGGCCTCAAACACCGGCTGGATAAAATCCTCACGGGAGAGCTCGCTGTCCGCCTCCAGATAGGGCATAAGGTCCGTGACAAGACCGCTGTCAAGCCTGACCCCCGGGAGCAGGGAGAGGTTTATTATATCAGGCTGCTCGCCGGTGATGAAGGCTATGCGCTCCTGATCGCTCATCTGCTGGAGCTCGTCCCCGCTTTGGAGGACTATCTTATAGTCCGGGTCCGTGGCGTTGAAGGTGAGGACGGCGTTTATCATCCCCCTATCTCCAGGGCCAAGGACACTTATCTCTGTCTTTTCCTTTACCAGGCCGGGGCTTACCTTCTGTATCACGCTTGAGCCTGAGATAGCAAGGTAATAGAAATCCCCGGCGCTGCTCTGATATATGCTGGAACCGCCGTCGGCATACTCAAGGCTTGAGGCGGTGTCCAGCCACCTGAACACCAGGCTCTTCTCCCCGGTGGCCGGGTCAAATTTTTCCAGGCCCTCGTCTCCCATGCCGTAGAAGTTCCCAAGCTCGCTTATGGAGGTGCCGTAGGGGATATCGCCCATGGTAAAGGGTCCAAATTCCCCGGTCTCCATGTCATACTCCACATAGCCGAAGCTGTCCTGCTGGAAGCTGGACAGCAGAAGCTTTTCGCCGTTTGACAGGGCGGCACCGGAGCTGAGGCCGGTTCCTGTCAGGCTGTCCAAGACCTCACCGCGGCCATTTATAAGATATGTGTTCTCCGGGTCGGCAAGGATGGCCTTGTCGCTGTCCAGGGGACAAAAGTATGTGAAGATCCTGGTACTGGACTCTGTTCCGGCGGCGGCCTCGACGGTCACGGCGCTTTTGTTAAGAAGGCTGCCGTCTTCCACGCTGTAGCGCATTATCGTCACCGGCCTTTGAGCTGAGTTGGTATCCATCTGATACTGCTCCACCATCACCCACAGGCTGTCCCCCGCCACGCGCAGCGTTCTAACGCCATAGTCAAGATAGCCCAGGGAATTCGTCCCTCCGAACTCGTCCCCGTCGAAGGGCAGCTTTTTCCATTCCCCGCCGGCGATATCATAGCTGTAGAGCAAATATGTCTGGCTGTTGCCGCCCAGCACATAGAGCTTATCCCGGGCAAAGCCCAGGTTACTTATGCGGTCTACCTCTTCCGGGGGCTGGATGAGCTCTGTCACATAGCCCTCCACCATGCCGGAGTCCACAGCGCCGTCTCCGACGGCGATCTCGCCCTTGTCCCCCGCTTCGCCATCTTTCCCGCAGGCAAACAGCCCCGGCAGCACGAGCAGGACCAGGAGAAGGGCAAAAAATCTCTTATTTCGCTTCATATTCTACCTCCTTGCACTTTTGTTTCATTTCCGTTGGCTGTACATACTTTATTTATAACATGAAAAAACCGCGAAAACCTCATAAGAATTCTTAAATATGCCTGGATCGGTCTATTTTATTGATAAAAGCCTATATTTTTGTCACTGTATGGTTCAGACCGTGGTCATGAGGGGAGTCACGGGCTTGATTTTTCATCCAAGGGCTGGTATAATCGGCAAAAAGGACGGTTCTTCGCCGCCGGGTGGAGAAAAAAGCGTCAGACTTTCTATCGTAAGGCCTTTGAAGATAGAGAGCTCTGGCGCTGTTTTTTTGTTTAAATATTGCTGAGGAGAGCTTTTGAAATGCATAAAGGTACACTGAGGGAGTTTGCCGTATATGTCAGTCTGAGCGTGGCGGGGATGCTTGGAGTTTCGTGCTACATTCTGGCGGACACCTTTTTCATCTCAAAGGGACTTGGGACGGAGGGGCTCGCGGCCCTTAATCTGGCCATACCCGTATATAATTTCATCCACGGCACGGGGCTCATGCTTGGTGCCGGAGCGGGCACAAAGTTTTCCGTGTGCCGGGCCCAGGGGAACCGGCAGGAGGCGGACCGGGTCTACACGGATGCGCTGCGCCTAACTTTTTTGTTCTCCCTGCCCTTTTTCCTGGCGGGGCTGGTTTGGCCGGACGAGCTTGCGCTGCTTTTGGGCGCAGACAAAAGCGTGCTGGCCATGACCGCCACCTATCTCAAGTGGCTGCTGCTCTTCTCCCCCGCTTTTATCCTCAACGAGGTACTTCTCTGCTTCGTAAGGAACGACGGGGCCCCGCGGCTTTCCATGGCGGCAATGCTCACAGGCAGCTTCGCCAACATTTTGCTGGACTATGTGTTCGTCTTCCCGATGGGGATGGGCATGTTCGGCGCTGTTTTTGCCACAGGCCTCTCCCCTCTTATAAGCATGGTCATGATGAGCCCTCACTGGCTAAGAAGGAAAAACGGCTTCCGTCTTGTAAGAGCCGGTATGAGCGCCCGCATGACCGGGCAGATCCTGTCCCTGGGTTTTCCCTCGCTGATCGCCCAGACCGCCTCGGGCCTGGTGATGATATGCTTCAATGGGATAATGCTCGGTCTGGAAGGGAACGTGGGCGTTGCCGCCTACGGGGTGATAGCCAACATCGCCCTTGTCGTGCTCGCGGTGTACAACGGAATGGGCCAGGGCATACAACCGCTCATCAGCAGCGCCTATGGTCAGGCCGACAGGGGGAGGATAAAACTGCTGATGAAATACTCGGTTTCTTCGGTGCTCGCCATAAGCTTTGCTGTATACGCTTTTTTGTTCATCTTCGCCGAGCCGATAGTCTCTGTCTTTAACAGCGAAGGGGACCCAGCCCTGGCCCTGACGGCCGCAAGGGGGCTTAGGCTGTATTTTATCTCCGCAGCCTTCATGGGCTATAACACGGTCCTGTCCGCCTATTTCAGTTCTGTTGAGAACCCGGTCCCGGCCCAGATCCTGTCCATTCTCCGGGGTCTTGTGCTTATCCTGCCCCTTGCCTATCTTCTCTCCGCATTCTGGCAGACAGACGGGACCTGGCTTGCCTGCCCCATCAGCGAGGCGGCAGCGGCGGCTCTCGGTCTTTGGATATACAAAAAGTCCACCTCGCGGCAGAGGGAAAATGCATAAAAATGAGGCTGCCGGGTCCGGCAGCCTCATTCCTGCTTTTATGTGCAAACATAATAAAGAGAGCGTTTTTCAGCCTTTCAGGCTTTCCATAAGCTCCGGCAGGGCCGTCTCGAATTTCACGCCGTACCAGTGTGCGGGGTCGTCAAGGGTGTTTTCTATGGCCTTCACCGTAAAATCCGCGGCTGTCTTCGAGGCGCTGTACAGGTCCTGCCCCCTGAGCCAGGCCCCGGTGAAGGAGGCGGCAAAGACGTCTCCCGTGCCGTGGAACATTCGCGGCACCCGTGGATGGCGGTAATAGCGCTTGCGCCCATTTTCCCGCACAAGGACCCCTGTATACTCCGGCTCATAGCTCACCCCGGTCAAGACCACGCTGCCCGGGCAAAGCCCCTCCAGCGCCGTTAAAAGCGCGTCGGTATAGCTCTCGTCATAGCTCTCTCGGTAGTCGATACCCGTGAGCATGGCAGCCTCGGTCATATTTGGGAGGATGACGTCCGCCCGCCTGCACAGCCCGGCCATGGCCCTGACATATCCATCGTCGAAGCCGGCATACAGTCTGCCATTATCGGCCATGGCAGGGTCTACCACGACCCGCCCGCCGGGGCGCAGCAGGCTGCCGATCATATCCTCCACATATTCCGCCTGGCGGGCGCTGCCCAGATACCCGGTATACACCGCGTCGAAGCTTATCCCGGCGCTGAGCCAGTGCCTTTGGATGGCTGGTATATCCTCGCTCAGGTCGCGGAAGGTATAGCCCTTGAACTCTCCGGTGTGGGTAGAGAGGACGGCGGAGGGGATGATGCAGGTCTCATGTCCGCAGGCAGAGAGCACCGGCAGAGCCACCGTCAGAGAACATTGGCCGAGACAGGAGATATCCTGCACGGTGAGAACACGTTTGTATGACATAATTTACTCCTTTGCAACGAGTAAATTAGATAATAATCCCCAGGAGCGCCCTTGTCAAGACGGCTCCTGGGGAGACAGCTTCAGTCTCTTTCGCCGGTTATGGCAAAGATCACCCATTGGGCTATATTTACGGCGTTGTCGCCTATACGTTCAAAGTATTTGGCTATCATGAGAAGGTCTATGGCGTATTCGCCGTCTGTCTCGGGCTTGCTGAAGAGCTCTATCAGCTTCAGCTTCACGGTGTTGAAGCAGTCGTCCACCACGTCGTCATAGTCTATGACGGCCCGGGCTGTCTCCAGGTCCCTTTTTATAAAGGCCTCTATGCTGTCGCTGACCATTTTTATCGTGGCCACGGCCATGTCATGAATGTTCAGCATGTTGTCAGTCTGGCTTATATTAGCCATGGTCACTATCTCCGCTATATCCGCGGAGTGGTCCCCTATGCGCTTCATGTCCGTGACCATTTTAAGCGCGGAGGAAACGGTCCTGAAATCTCCGGCAACAGGCTGCTGCTTCAAAAGGAGCTTCATGCACAGGGCGACTATGTCCCGCTCTTTCTGCTCTATTTCCCCGGACATGGGCAGCACCTGCCGGGCCATGGTCATATCCCCGTCAAGGAGGGCTTTGGTGGCGCTGGCAATGGCCTTTTCGCAGAGGGCGCCGAGATTTGCCATCTCGCTGTCGAGCTGCTTTAGCTGCCGGCCGTAAAGTTCTCTCATCATCCGAACCTCCCGCTTATATAATCCTCTGTACGCTTATCCTTGGGCATGGAGAATATCTTGTCCGTGTCGTCATACTCCACCATGTCTCCAAGGAGGAAGAACGCGGTCTTATTGGAGATACGCACTGCCTGCTGCATATTGTGGGTGACGATTATTATCGTATAGTCTTTTTTCAGTTCCATCACCAGATCCTCTATCCTGGAGGTGGAGATGGGGTCAAGGGCACTGGTGGGCTCGTCCATGAGCAGTATCTTCGGCTCAACAGCCAGAGCCCGGGCTATGCACAGGCGCTGCTGCTGACCGCCGGAGAGGCCCAGAGCAGATTTTTTCAGCCTGTCCTTGAGCTCGTCCCAGATGGCCGCGTCCCGGAGGGATTTTTCCACGATCTGGTCAAGCTGGCTTCTTGAGCGAATGCCATGGGTCCTGGGGCCGTAGGCAACATTGTCATACACGCTCATGGGAAAGGGGTTTGGTTTTTGAAAAACCATGCCTATCTCCCGGCGGAGGGCGTTGACATCCACGGAGGGGCTGTAGATATCCTTGCCGGAATAGCAGACCTTGCCGCTTATTTTAACGCCGGGTATGAGGTCGTTCATCCGGTTCAGGGTTTTCAGAAAGGTGGACTTTCCGCAGCCGGAGGGGCCTATAAAGGCGGTTATGCTGTTTTCCGGGATGTCCATATTTATATTTTTAAGGGCCTGGCTGCTTCCGTACCAGAGGGACAGGTCCTTTACACTGATTATGTCGCTCATATCTCTCTCCGTTTCTTGAAGATTTTTCCCACCAGGACCGCCGACAGGTTGATGATAAGAGTAAGCGCCATGAGGATGGCCGCTATGGCAAAGGCTACGCCGAATTCACCCTGCTCCTTGGCATACACATAGAGAGCCACCGTAAGGGTAGCGCCCGCGCTGCCCAGGCCGTCGAAAAAGCCGTTCATTGCATGGGCAAAGCCCGCTGTGAAAAGCAGCGCCGCCGACTCCCCCAATATCCTGCCCAGGGAGAGGATACAGCCTGTTATTATACCGTCAACACTGCTGGGCAGCACCACGGTCCTTATCACGCGCCACTTCCCCGCTCCAAGACCGAAAGCTCCCTCCCTGTAGCTCTGGGGCACGGCCTTCAGGCTCTCCTGGGTGGTGCGCATTATCGTGGGCAGGTTCATTATCACAAGGGTCAGCGCCCCGGCCAGAAGAGAGGTGCGCATCCCCATAAACTGGCAGAAAAACAGCATGCCCACAAGGCCGTATATTATCGAGGGGATGCCGGAAAGGGTCTCGGCGGCATACTCTATGGCGCTCACGAGCTTTTTGTTCTCTGCGTATTCAGTGAGATAAACGGCGGCGCCCACTCCCAGCGGGAGGACGATCAGAAGGGTGGCGATTATTATATACACAGTATTCAGTATATCCGGCAGAATGCCGATACGGCCTGAAAGATAGCTGGGCTTGGTGCTCAAAAGCTCCCAGCTTATGTTGGGAATGCCCTTTATAAGCACATAGGCAATGAGGAAAAGCACCAGGGCGCAGCTAAGGCCTGTGGCGAGATACATGAAAAACTTCATTGCCCCGGTATAGGCCCTGCGGCCGGAGCTTGTCTTATCCTTCATCATGTTTTCTCCTTCCTCCCTTTGAGGAACAGGTTCAAAGCGGCGTTTATGAGCATAATAAACAGGAACAGCACAAGGGCGATGGAAAAGAGGGCCTGGCGCTGAAGGCCGCTGGAATATGACATCTCGCTCGCAACGGCGGTGGTGAGGAAGCGGACGCTCTGAAAGAGCGAGGGCATGTTCGGCACGTTGCCGGAGACCATCATGACCGCCATGGCCTCGCCCAGGGCCCGGCCCACGCCCAGGACCACCGCCGTGACTATGCCGCTTTTCGCCGCAGGCACAGACACGCGCATATAGGTCTCTACCGGGTTCGCGCCCAGAGCCAGAGAGGCTTCCTCATACTCTCTTGGCACAGCCTCAAGAGCCGTCATGGACACGTTTATAATAGAGGGCAGCACCATGACCGACAGCACTATTATGGCCGCCAGAAGGCTCGCCCCATCGGGCACGTCAAAGACCGTTCTTATCCCTGGCACCAGGATGAGCATGCCCACAAGGCCGTACACCACAGAGGGAATACCCGCAAGCATGCTTATGGCCCCTCCCACGGCGGATCTTACCTTAGGGGGAGCAAGCTTTGCCAGATACACGGCGGTAAAGAAGCCCACCGGCACGCCTATCAAAAGCGCCCCCGCCGTCCCGTAGACGCTGGAAAGGATAAAGCTAAGTATGCCAAATTTGGGCTCGGCCTCAGTCGGTCCCCAGCTCTGGCCGAAAAGAAAGTTGAAAAGGCCTATCTCCCCGATGGCGGGAAGACCGGCGGCAATTAGGTAAACGCTTATCAAAAGCACAAAGGCCACTGTTACGAGGCCAAGGACCAGAAAAATGCCGTGAACTATATTCTCTGTCAGATTTTTATTTTTCATAGCTTTCACATGGATATACGGCACTTTCTTTTGCAGAAAGCACCGTATATCCGTCCTGGTTTTATCAGTTTACGGAGACCGCGCCGGCCGCGGAGATGATGGCGGAGGCGTCAGCGGAAGTGATGTAGTCGAAGAAGGCCTTCGCTGCTCCCTCAAGCGGGGTATCAGCCTTTGTCACAAGGACGAAGGGGCGCTGCACCACATAGCTGCCGTCTTTAACAGTGTCCTCGGAGGGGCTCACACCGTCTACTGACAGGGCCTTCACGCTGTCCTTAACAGAGGCAAGAGAGGCATAGCCGATGGCGGCGGGGTTCTGGGACACGGCGGTGATAACGTCGCCGGTGCTGGTCAGCTCCTGGCGGTACTGGCAGGCGTCCTCGGTGCCGGTGATGGTCTCGAAGCCGTCTCTGGTGCCGCTGCCGGCCTCGCGGCCGATGAGGACTATCTCGGCGTCATCGCCGCCCAGGTCCTTCCAGTTCGTGATCTCGCCGGTGTAGACCTTGGCGATATCCTCAAGGCTCAGATCGCTGATGGGGTTTTCGGGGTTTACGATGATGGCGATACCGTCATAGGCAAGGACCGTGGCGGTGAGGCCGGCGTCTTCCTCCTCGGCCTTCAGGGCGCGGCTGGAAAGGCCAATGTCGCAGCGGCCTTCAGACACGGCGGTAATGCCGCTGCCGGAGCCGGTGGGATTGTAGGTGAAGTTCACATCGGGATTCGCCTCAACAAAGGCCTCGCCAAGAGCGCCGATGACCTTTTCCATGGAGGTGGAACCATCAGTGGAGACGGAACCGGACAGGCTTGCGTCCTCTGCGGGAGCAGCTGTCGCGTCGGTGGGGCTGTCCGTCTGGGTGGGAGCGGGGCTCTGGCCGCAGGCGGCAAGCAGGGACATGGTAAGCAGGGCGGCAAGGGCGATGCCGAATACTTTCTTTTTCATTTTTCTTCTCCTTTGAAGCTTTGTGTTTGTTTATCTCTGTGATCCCCCCGGACCACGCTTAAAGCATACAGCCCAAACGTAATGTTCTATATCGTGCTGATGTAAAAAAAACGTAAAC
>DBGBEC010000272.1:0-3936 GCA_048477415.1 Candidatus Limivicinus sp.
CTCTCAATGGACCGCTGCCTCTGCGCCTACAGCGGGGAGAACTGGAGGGCCTTTTCAGAAAAGGTGAACGCCATGCCCTATGTGAAGCAGCGGAAGATGCGCCCGCTTTTTGCCCACGCCGCTAAGTGCGAGCTCGACAGCCAGGGCCGTGCCCTGATCCCCCAGAATTTAAGGGATTTTGCCGGGCTGAAAAAGAACGTGACCGTTTTGGGCTGCAACAATCACGCCGAGTTCTGGGACAGCGAGGCCTGGGGCGCGGTGTTTGAGGCGGAGACCACGCCGGAGAATATTGCCGCCGTGATGGAGGAGCTGGAATTTTGATGGAAAACGCCGTCCATGTCCCGGTGCTTCTGCGGGAATGTATTGAAAATCTTAATATCAGGCCAGAGGGAATATACCTTGACGGCACCCTGGGGATGGGCGGCCACTCCTACGAGATCGCCTCACGTCTGAAGACGGGAAGGCTGATCTGCATAGACAGGGACGAGATCGCCATCGAACGGGCGGGCCGCAGGCTTGCCCCCTTCAAAGACAGAGTGAGCCTGGTCCACGGCAATTTCAGCGACGCTGCGGCTATACTGAGCTCTCTTGGCATAGACGGGGCTGACGGGATGTTGTTCGACCTCGGCGTATCATCGCCCCAGCTGGACGAAGGACAGCGGGGCTTTTCTTATATGCTGGACGCGCCCCTTGACATGCGCATGGACAGCTCCTCAGCCTTCAGCGCCTATGAGCTCGTGAACCATTGGGAGGAGGACAGGCTCAACCGTATCCTCTGGGACTACGGCGAGGAGCGCTATGCCAGAAGGATAAGCGCAGCCGTGATAGCCGCCCGGGAGAAAAAGCCAATCTCCACCACCCTGGAGCTGGTGGAGATAATAAAAAGCGCCATGCCCGCCCAGGCCCTGCGTGAAAAGCAGCACCCGGCCAAGCGCAGCTTCCAGGCCATAAGGATAGCTGTTAACGATGAACTTTCCGCCGTGGAGACCATGATGGAGACGGCGCCGGACATGCTCAGAAAAGGGGGGCGGCTCTGCGTGATAAGCTTCCACTCCCTGGAAGACAGGATAGTGAAAAACGGCATAGCGGCCCGGGAACGGGGCTGCACCTGCCCCAGGGAGGCGCCTGTATGCACCTGCGGCTTTGTGCAGAGTCTGAAAAGCGTGTACAGAAAGCCCCTGCTTCCAAGCCCCGAGGAGACGGAGAGAAACCCCAGGGCAAGAAGCGCGAAGCTCCGTGTGGCGGAGCGCGTATGATGAGGACGGACATGAAGCGGGTGAGCGAGCTCATGTTCAGGGCGGTGGGCTTCCTGTTTTCCGCGGCGCTCATAGTTTTGTCCCTGCTGGCCTCGATAAAGCTTGCCGCCGTGAATGACAGGGCCGCCGGCCTTGAAAAGGAGATAGACCGGCTCAAAACTGAAAACGAGATACTCCGGGTCGGCTGTGAGAGCAGCATGAGCCTTGAAGAAATAGAGGATTATGCCCAAAACGAACTGGGCATGGTCCACAGGGAACCGGGGCAGATATATTATATCGAGCACCCCGGTGCGCTTTCCGGGGAAGACCCGGGATAGATCATGATGCTGGTTTAATATGGATGGGCCGAAGAATATATATAAATATATTCGCAATTCGGGAGAGTGCCATGTCTGAATTAAACCGTGAAAAGGGGCCTGCCTCCAGGCCAAACCGCCAAATGCTGCGCCGCGGCCTGTTTTTGATGGGGCTCTGCGGTATAGCCGCATTCCTTGTGCTGCTTGCAAGGCTTTATAAGCTTCAGATAAAGGAGCACGATCGCTATGAGGCCCTCGCCATAGAGCAGCAGCTCAGAGAAGCGCCCAGCTCCCCAGCGAGGGGGATGATACTCGACACGAAGCTCAGCCCCCTGGCGCTCAGCGCCTCGGTGGACAATATCTACTTAAGCCCCGCCGAGATAGAGAGCTATGGCGAGGATAAAGAGCTTATCGCCAGAGAGCTCTCCGAGATCCTGGGTCTTGACTATGAGGATATACTGGAAAAGGCCTCACGAAAAGGCTCCTGGTATGTCACCGTGGCGAGAAAGGTGGAGCAGGAGACGGCGGAGCGTGTGCGCGAGTTTAAAAATGAGTACGGGCTCCGGGGCGTCCGCCTGGAGACGGACACAAAGCGCTATTACCCCAACTCCTCCCTGGCCTGCCACCTTATCGGCTTCGTAGGCACGGACAACTATGGCCTTGAGGGTATCGAGGCCCAGTATGATTCGGCCCTGGCCGGAAGCGCCGGGCGCACGGTGCGCGCTACCAACGCCTTCGGAACGGACCTGCTCTTCTCCCAGTTTGAGGAGTATTCCCCCGGGGAGGACGGCTTTGATATAGTGACCACCATCGACTCCACCATCCAGTATTATGTGGAAAAGCACCTCAAGCAGGCGGTGGAGGATTATGACATACAAAACGGCGCCGGCGCCATCGCCATGGACGTGAACACCGGGGCGGTGCTGGCCATGGCCTCCATCGACGGCTATGACCTGAATAACTTTCTTGAGGTGGGCCCCGAGGACAGAGCGGAGATAGACGCCGCCGAGACCCCGGAGCAGGCCCAGACGCTTCTGAGCCAGGCCCAGGCCAGACAGTGGCGCAACAAGGCCCTGTCCGACACCTATGAGCCCGGCTCCACCTTCAAAATAATCACCCTGGCCATGGCCCTGGAGGAAGGGGCCGTGAGCATGGACAGCAGCTTTTACTGCGGCGGCAACGTGAACGTCATCGGCCGCACGAGCCCCATCCGCTGCTGGAAGACCGAGGGGCACGGTTCCCAAAACCTCACCCAGGCTGTGCAGCACTCCTGCAACGTGGCCTTTGTGAATATAGGCCGGCTCATAGGTGCCGAGCGCTTTTACAAATACTGCGAGGCCTTCGGCTTCCTGGAGCTCACGGCGGACATGGACGAAAATCTGAGCGCCACCACGGGCATAGACCTGGCCGGGGAGAGCGGCAGCATATGGTGGAGCCAAAACACCTTCTATTCACCGAAAAACCAGTCCCAGCTTGCGGCGGCCTCCTTTGGCCAGACCTTTACCATAACGCCGCTTCAGCTCATCACAGCGGTCAGCGCCTGCGTGAACGGGGGAGACCTTATGCAGCCCTATGTGGTGCGCCAGATGCTCAACCCCGACGGCAGCGTAGCCTATGAGCGAAAGCCCCAGGCCCTGCGCCAGGTGATAAGCGAGGAGACCAGCGAAAAGCTCCGCGGCATATTGGAGCAGGTGGTGGGCGACCCGAAGGAGGGCACCGGCAGAAACGCCGCCGTGGCCGGGTACCGCATAGGCGGCAAGACCGGCACCAGCGAAAAGGTGAGCCTGGAGGCCCAGACAGGGGAGAAGGAGTATATCGTCTCCTTCGTCGGCTTCGCCCCGGCGGATGAGCCGGAGATAGCCCTGCTCGTCTTTCTTGACACCCCCTCCAACAGCTCCGGCGTGTATGTTAGCGGCGGACAGATGGCAGCCCCGGTGGTGGGAAAGATGATGGCTGATATACTCGCCTGCATGGGGCTTGAGCCGGAAGCCGGGGAGCAGGACGCGATGAACGCCCGCATGCCCGCGCTTGAGGAGATGGAGCTTTACAAGGCGGCGGAGGCGCTGGAGGAGGCGGGCCTCAGCTACCGGACCATCGGCAGCGGCGAGCGGGTGACGGCGCAGCTCCCCGCGGCGGGGACGGGTATAGCTCCGGGGACCCAGGTGATCCTCTATCTGGACGCCCAGCCCTCAAAAGAGCGGGAGACTATGCCGGACATTACCGGCATGAGCTACAGCCAGGCCAGGGACACCCTCTCCTGGTACGGCATATACATAAGCACCATAAGCCCGGTGACGGACCCGGACAGCCAGATAGTCAGCAGCCAGAGCGCCGCTGCGGGAAGCCTTATGGAGCATGGGGACCTTGTAGAGGTCATGCTTGTA
>DBGBEC010000273.1:0-5749 GCA_048477415.1 Candidatus Limivicinus sp.
TAATATATTTTTCACTGATTAGCGGCAAAAACCTCTCTCTGGCGGCCCTTCGGCCGGCTGCCGAAGGCGAGAGCCCGCTGACCGGGCCCGCCGTGTTTTGTCTGTCTCCTGCCGCTTCACAATAAAAACAAATAAGGACGGGGGAATAAAAACAGGAGCCTCCCCAGCTCCGGATCATGCCGTTTCCCCGCTGTTACGCCTGTCCCTGGGATGGGGCGGCGTCTCTCTTTCCGTGTTACAAGCAAAGTTTAGCACACTTACATAAATGCTGCAATAAAAGATATTTTCTTGGCATACTTTTTTGTGGAATCTTTACAAAGTCTTTATTGCCCGGGCAGCTTGCCCAAATAAAACCATGACGCGGCGTATGATACGGCGGTAAAAAGGCGGAGCCCAGGGAACTTCCGTCACGAAAAAATTTCAAAAAAACTCTTGACAAAACTGTGCTATTGTATTATTGTACTACTTGCATAAGACAATGACACAGGAGGTGCCTGATGAACTGGAGCATAAGAAGCGACCTGCCCATATATTCTCAACTGGTGGAGCAGGTGAAGCTGGCCATAGTGTCGGGGCTTTTCTCGCCGGGAGAACGGCTGGCCTCGGTACGGGACATGGCCATGGAGGCCGGGGTGAATCCAAACACCATGCAGCGGGCCTTGCAGGAACTGGAGCGGGAGGAGATGGTGTTCTCCCAGCGCACATCGGGAAGATTTGTGACGGAGGATGTAAAAGTGATAGACCAGGCGAAAAAGAAGCTGGCCGGGGAGCAGATAAAAAGCTTCCTCAGCTCGATGGAAAAACTTGGCTACAGCCGGGAGGAGATAATCGCCCTGCTGAAGGAGAGGGAGGTTGAAAAAGATGATGCCCATACTTGAATGCAGAGACCTCAACAAGAACTATGGCCGTGTGGCCGCCCTGAGCGACATAAACCTGAAGCTGGAGCCGGGGAAGGTAGTGGGTCTTCTGGGCCCCAACGGCAGCGGAAAGACCACGCTTATAAAGCTGGCGAACGGCCTTCTCAGCCCCAGCAGCGGAGAGATACTCATAAACGGACGCCGCCCGGACAAGGACACGAAGGCTATCGTCTCCTACCTGCCGGACCGGGCCTATCTGGCCGACTGGATGAACGTCAGGCAGCTTATGGATTTCTTCGCCGATTTCTACAAGGATTTTCAGCGTGACAAGGCCATGGAGATGCTGGCGAGGCTGAACATCTCTGAAAACCAGCGGATAAAGCAGATGTCCAAGGGCACCCGGGAAAAGGTGCAGCTTATCCTGGTGATGAGCCGGGCCGCCGGGCTCTATCTGCTGGATGAGCCCATAGGCGGCGTAGACCCGGCCACCAGGGACTATATACTGGAGACCATCATAAAAAACTATAACCCCTCCGCCTCGGTGCTTATCTCCACCCACCTTATCGCCGATGTGGAGCAGGTGCTGGATGAGGTCATATTCATAAACGGCGGGAAGATAATGCTCCAGTCCTCTGTGGACCAGATAAGGGAGGAGCACAACACCAGCGTTGACGGTTATTTCAGGGAGGTATTCAAATGTTAGGCAAGCTTTTAAAGCACGAGCTTCGGGCTACCAGCCGGGTCATGCTGCCCTTTTTCGGGGTGCTGCTGGCGCTGTCGGTGGTGTCGATATTTTCCTTCAAATACATGGGGGTCGTGGATAACTGGTTTATAAACCTCCTTCTGGGCCTTTTTGCCGCCGCCTTTTTCGTGGGGATCATGGCCATCGCGGTGCTGGCTCTGGCGGTGATGGTGGAGCGCTTTTACAAGAATCTTCTGGGGGGCGAGGGCTATCTCATGTTCACCCTGCCCACCGGAGTGCACAGCCTTGTCTGGTCGAAGCTCCTGGCCTCCCTGCTGTGGTTCCTTCTGACGGGGATAGTGGTGCTCCTGGCCATATGCATTCTTGTGTTCGCCGTGAACTCCGTGGACCTGGGAGAGCTGTTCAGGTCCCTGCCCTCTCTGGGCGAGCTTTTTGAGGCGCTCCAGAGTCAGGCCGGGATAAGCCCCGGGCAGTTTGTCCTGCTGGGTATCGAGTTTCTTTTGCTGCTGGCCGCCGCGGGGCTCTGCTCCTGCCTGTTCTTCTATGCGGCCATGGCAATGGGCCACTGCTTTTCAAACCGCAAGGTCTTTTGGTCGGTCATATTCTTCCTGGGCCTGGGCTTCGTTTTCCAGATATTCAGCGTTCTGTTCATGATGTTCATAGGCCACGCGGAGTATTCCTATTTTCTCAGCGCCGCGGACGCGGCGGAACTTATCAGCAGGTTCATGCTCTATTTCCTGGGCTTTGAGCTTTTCCAGGGCGGCATTCTTTACGCCGCCACCACGCTGAGCCTCAAAAAGGGCCTGAATCTGGCCTGAAAAGCCCTCTGAACGGGGTCTCTGCCTGTATCTGATAGCCGCTCCGCGGCTATCAGATACAGGCAGCTTGTCAAAAAGGCCGATGGCCTTTTTTGGCAAGCTGCCGCCGCCCTGCGGCTTTTTTTCATTTTATGCCCAATGGCTCGCCGCTCCCGCGCAGGCGGCGGGGCTGTACATATAGAGGGAATATGTGTATAATACAGGGGAGGTGATCACCGTGAAAATATTCATCGTGGAAGATGACGAGACCATAGCCGGAGCGGTGGCGCGGCATATTGAGAGCTGGGGCTGGGAGGCCCGGGTGGTCTCGGATCTTAAAAATGTGCTTGGGGAGTTTGCGGACTATGACCCCCAGCTTGTGCTCATGGACGTGGGTCTGCCCTTTTTCAACGGCTATCACTGGTGCGCCAGAATAAGGAGCGTTTCCAAGGTGCCGATAATCTTCATCTCCTCCGCCTCGGACAACATGAATATCGTGATGGCGGTGAACATGGGGGCGGACGATTTCATCGCGAAGCCCTTCGATCTGCAGGTGCTCACGGCCAAGGTCCAGGCTCTGCTTCGCCGCAGCTATGACTTTTCCGCCTCCGCCAGGCTCCTGCGCCACGGGGATGTCATTCTGAATCTGGACGAGGGGAGCCTGAGCTATAAGGAGCAAAAAACGGAGCTGACGAAAAACGAGCTGAGAATAATGCAGGTGCTTATGGAAAACCAGGGGAAGACCGTCTCCCGGGAGGTCCTTATGCAGCGGCTCTGGGAAACTGACAGCTTTGTGGACGAGAACACCCTCAGCGTAAACGTGGCCCGGCTTAGGAAGAAGCTGGAGGCAGCGGGGCTTTCGGGCTTTATCCTCACCCGGAAGGGTCTGGGCTATATGGTGGACTGATGGAGCTTTTGAAGACATACGCCAGGAGCAGCTTAAGGCCGGCTCTGCTCATCCTCTGCCTGGCGGCGCTCACCGTCCTGCTGGGCTGGCTGGGGGAAATGAAGGCCGAGGCCATGGCCTATTGTATGGTTTTGTGGGGCGTCGTCTGCGCCCTGGGCTTTTTCGCGGGTTTTTTCCGTTTCTGGCGAAAGCACAGCCAGCTTCGGGCAATGGAGAAGCAGGTCCTGGTCTCCCTGGACAACCTGCCCCCGCCGGAGAACGGGACGGAAGAGGACTATCAGCGGCTTTTAGGCATACAGCACAGGGCCAGGATGGATGTGATAAACGAAAAGGAGCTCCAATATGGGGAAATGCTGGACTATTTCACCCTGTGGGCCCACCAGATAAAGACGCCCATCGCCGCCATGGGGCTTGTCCTTCAGCAGCGGGCGGAGCCCGGGGACCGGGAGCTGGAGCAGGAGCTTTTCCGCATAGAGCAGTATGTGGAGATGGTCCTGAGCTATCTGCGGCTGGACAGCGAGTATACGGATTTTGTCTTCAAGAGCCGGGAGATCGACCTGATAATAAAAAGCTCCGTCCGTAAATTTGCCGGGCAGTTCATCCGCAAAAGGCTGAGCCTGCGCTATGAGGAGACAGGGCTCCGGGCGGTGACGGACGAGAAATGGTTCGCCTTCGTGCTGGAGCAGCTTCTGGCCAACGCCCTTAAATACACCCCCTCCGGAAGCATCGGCATCCGGGCCGAGGGCAGGAGCCTTATCATCGAGGACACCGGCATAGGCATTGCACCGGAGGACCTGCCCCGGGTCTTTGAAAAGGGTTACACCGGCTATAACGGCCGCCGGGAAAACAAGTCAACGGGTATCGGCCTGTATCTGTGCAAGCGGGTGCTGACAAGTCTGGGACACCGTATCAGCATAGAGTCGAGCCTCGGCAAGGGCACCCGGGTGATAATAGACCTGGGCGACGAGCCGCCCCGCCCCGAATGAGGCGGATATGAAGGCCGCCGTGAAAGCTGTTATGAGCCCAGAAATGGGCGCACGCCCATAAAAAAGCTCTGGACGACCGCCGTGCTTGGCGGTCGTCCAGAGCTTATGTCCTGTTCAAGGCCCTGTTTTATGGCAATCCCGGCCCGTGGCGCTCAGCCCTGGCTGTCGCCATAGGGGTTCTGGGCGGACCGCACGTTGGGGTTGGGGCGGACCGTGGACTGGGTGAGCTTCATATCGTGAAGGCTGTTCGTATTGGTCTGGCGGAGCCTGCCCCAGGCGAACCATATGCCAAGAGCCATGAAGAAAAAGTATATCAGGCTCTCACCGGCCAGATAGGCAAGGCCCTCAAGATTAAGAAGCGTAGCGATGGTCAGAGCAAAAGCGCCGCCAAAGCTCAGCCCGGTACCCTCCATCGTGTAATATGCAACGCTGATAAACAGCATGAGGAAGACGCTGAGCAGAGACACAAGTATGATGATGACGATAGAGCCCCTGCTCATTTTGCCGTTGAGCTTTCTGTATCCCCACAGGGCGGCCAGGGGCACCAGCGCGAAGAGGAGCGAAAATATAGTGTCGATAAGGAAGGTCGTTATCAGGCTGGGAATAATACCCACCACCGCGCCGAGAACAGCGCCCACAGTACCTGTGAGATAGCTGCCGTTGACCTGGTTCTCCTGGGCCTTTTCATGGGTATGGACGGCCATATCACGGACGCAGGCCCCGTGTACAGGCTGATAGCCCTCCATCACACAAAGGCTGTCCGGGCTGCCGCCGCCGCAGATGGCGCAGCGCTCGGACGGGGTGAGGCCGTTCTCCCTCAGGGCCCGGTCGATAGCGGCCATATAGCGTTCAAACTGCTCTTCATAGGGGAGCTTTTTATTGAAGCCCACAGGAAACCTGAGATAGCTGCCAAAGTTCTGACAGCTTATGCTCTTGCCATAGTGCTCCTTCACAGACTTCTGTATGAGCTTGCGCCGCCCGTCTCTTTTATCTATCTGCGTGCTCACATCCAGATAATAGATCCCCCCGCTGTAGGGGCGAAGCAGCAGGGGCCAGCCCCTGTAGGTCCCAAAGCAGACCACGCCGACAGTCTCCATCCCCCTGGACTTAAGTGCCTCATACACTTTGTTTTCCTTTGCCATCTCTTTTCCTCCCAAATAAGCATAATCCCCAAGCAAAAAGCCTTCCGCTTAGGGATTAATTATACCATAAAGCGTCAGCGAAATGGTATATATTTTTATAGTTTCGCGAAGCGAAACTATAAAATTGCCGACAATGGCGGTGCCGCAGGAGCGGCTATTTTTCTGTAGTTTTACATAGAAGTGGAAAAATTCATATCGGAGTGGTATAATCAATGTATCAGATAAGCGGCGGGCCAGTGGGTGCCAGGCTGTATCAGCTCGTCATTGGGAGCAGAGAACGCTTCGCCTGACGGGCTCTGTCAAAAGAAAAAAAGCGGGAGATGTGTGTGAATGAAGACAGCGGTGATCACCGGGGCC
>DBGBEC010000274.1:0-2018 GCA_048477415.1 Candidatus Limivicinus sp.
GAGATATGGGACAGGTTCAACCTCTTCTATGCCTGCGTCCGCGAGGAGGAGGCCGGAAGCCAGGACTTCCGCTTCGGGAGCCTGGAGGACGTGGAAGCATTCGCAGCGGCAAACCCACAGAGGAAATTCTTTGTGGAGCCCATCCAAAGGATGAACGTGCTGTACTACACTGTTGAAGTTGGCTCTGCCATGTTCGTGGACTGGGAAAGCAAAAGCTGCCGCTTCGACAGCAAGGAATTTGGGAATTATCTGCAATGGTGCAAGATGGTATATGAAAAGATCGCGCCAGATGACATCGGTCAGGTGGGCGGGCCGGTCACTTATAATTACCCGGAAGACGTCCTTATCGTTATATATAATCTTGGACATCCCGGCGGGTTAAATAACCATTACAAGTATATGGGGCCTTTCATTTTCCCCGGTTTTCCTGGCGCTGAAGATATTCGGGCCATATTCGACTATCTTTCATCCTACAACAGCCGTATAGCCATACCCACGGGGAGCAAAAACAAAGAGGCAGCCTGGGAGTTCATCAAATACACTCTGCTTTCAGACCGGCAGTTCACTACCGAAGACTACGGCTTCCCTGTGAATATTGACGGCCTGCACTATGTTTTGGAGCACACCGACTTTGAAGACGAGGAGGGCAAGGAGCTCACAATGAACAGGTTCTTGGAGCTGATAGAAGACACCAGCATTGCCATGGATCAGCATGGAGCTGTGATCAACGATATAATAATGGAAGAGGTCCCAAAATACCTGGAGGGTGGAAAGGAACTTGAAGATGTACAGGACGCTATACAAAGCAGAGTCAGCGTCTATTTAAAGGAGCGGAGTTGGTAATAGATGCAAAAGTGAATATGAAATACCTTTTCTAAACTGAAATGCATACAGTTCTACATTCGCCCTTAGTTATATCAGCAAATCGCACAATGTTATTTTGTGATTAGTGACGATAATCTATATTTTGCACAATTTCAGTTGACATTTCCCTGCTTAGATGTTAGCATTTACTTAACAGAATTATCTTTGGATAATTCACATATTCAGAAAATTGAGCGGATAATTATGGAGGTGAGTCCAATGGGCCAGACATGACCAAAGCGGACGAACGGCACAGCCCAGGACACAGTTCGCCGCTTATCACGACAAGGCGCAAGCAGCTTCTCTTCTGTAAAAACTCCTGACCAAAAGAATGTACGAGGCCGGAAAAAAGGTTCATGTTTTCTAAGGAGGGAAAAATGAAGAAAATACTATGCGTTTTGCTGGTTCTGATAACTGTATTCAGCTTTCCCGCTGCCGCCTTTGCGGAAAGTGTGGCAAGCCCCGAAGGACCCGTTGAGGCAAGCCCAAGGGTAAAAGACGGTGACGTTGGCTACATAAATACCTACAATGTAAATCTGAGAAGCGGCCCAGGGACTAGTTATTCGTCCGCTGGTCAATTGGATTACAAATCCTTGGTTTACTTCATAGAAAACGGTGGATACGCAGATGGATATTACTGGATTAAAGTGAGTGTTCAGGTAGGAACACACTCTACCTCCAAAGGCTATGTTGCGTCCAAGTACATAACCTGGGGCTATCCTCCCTGATTGAGTTTTGCAGTCGCGGGCAGGTATTTGGCTTATCTGAAAAAAAGTAAAACAAAGTGAGGGCGCTGTATGAGGCGGGAGCTGTGTTTGCTGCTCTGTCTGCTTGTGTTGGCCGGCGTGCTGGCTGGCTGCGGAGGGTCTGAGACCAGCCTGCCGGAGGGGGCGGAGGAGCCTTCCCCGGCGGTGTATAAGGCGGAGGCGGAGAAGCTGCCCATCCTTGGATATGGAGAGGGCGGGAGGCTTGCCGCGGTCTCCGGGGACAGGCTCCTTCTCGCGCGCTGGGACCAGGAGGGGGCCCAGAAGCTGAGCCTTTGGGAATATTCCCTGTACAGAAAGGGTCTGGGGCTCGACCGGGAGCAGGCTGCGGATATCCCGCTGCCGGAGGGCTCCCCTTTTATCTATGACCTGGCGGCTGGGCCCGGAGGG
>DBGBEC010000275.1:0-3247 GCA_048477415.1 Candidatus Limivicinus sp.
AGCCCCGGTATGGTGGCCACGCACTGGCACAGGCCGATGATGAGCGCGTCAAGGATGGTCATGCTCCCCCCGGTCTTCTTCCCGGGGCTCATCCTGTCTGACACATAGAGCATGAAGCCTGTCAGGACGAGGGCCGCGCCGATAAAGATGTTGTTATAGTATAAGCTCTCCAACATGTCGTTTATAGGGAGGATAAGGAAGAGGGGAAGCGTGGCGAGGACTATCATGAAAAACAGCCTGGCCGCCGGGTATCTCTCTTTCCGCTGTCCGGCCAAGGGCCCCAGATTTACAAAGCCCAGCACCTCAAAGAACATCTCCTTTATGTCCTGCCAGTACACTATGCATATGGACATTAGCGTTCCCAAATGGAGAAGCACGTCAAAAAACATGTGCCCGTCTTCGGTTGAGCTCATGCCGAAAAGGTTGTTGATAACTGAGAGATGGCCTGAGCTGGAGATGGGCAGAAACTCCGCCAGCCCCTGCACGAGCCCCAGAATGATAGCGTTCAGTATGGTCATCGCCGCATACCCCCATGGTGATCATAAACTGTATTTTACCATAATTCTATTACAAAAACAAGTGCGGCAGAACGGGGTGAAACGCTGTGGGATATAAGATCGCACTCCCCAAAAGCCTGCGGCTTCCGGGGAGTGCTGTATTGCGGTCCGTTTAGACCATGCTTCTGTAATCCTCGCAGTTGCACACGCTGTCGGGCGGGAAAAACTCCTCCACGGGAAAGCGGATGCGGCTGAAGAGGGTGCAGGGGTCGTCGTCGGTGGTGCCGGGGCACTCCTTGTCGGGCATACAGTAGTCGTAGGCCGGGATAAGGAGCTGTGTGTCCCTCTCCAGGCGGACGATACTGAACTGACCGATGGTGGCGAACCAGCGGCGTGCAGTGTCCGTGAGCACCAGGGCCTCCGGGAAGGAGGCGGATATGAAGGCGGGGATATTTCTCTGTTCCAGCTCTGTGGGCAGAAGACAGTCTGAGTCCACAAGCTTCATGTGCAGCGCGATAGGGTCAACGGAATTCACTACCGCGATGGGCATGTCGTTTGCCCCAGCCACAGGCAGGGGGCTGTCAGAGGCAAAGGTCTTCACGCTGCCCTCGCTTCCGAACAGCATCACCCTCTTGTCAAATACCGCGAGACCGGTGCAGATGTCCCCGGCGGGGAAGGTCTCGCCGGTCACACGATAGAAGTAGGTGCAGTCAACGGTGTAGTAGCCGCGGTTGAAGCTTATGGGCTCCACGTTCACAGCCACATACAGAAGCTCCGCCGACTTCGGGCGTATACTCAGTGCGTTCTCTATGTAGGACTGAGATGTAACGGTGGGGAATACCCGAAGGTCATCCACGCAATCTTTATCCCTACAGCTATCGAAAATCTTTCTGGTATTGATGCATACGGCTTCGCGGATGCTTGCCGAGCTTTCAACCGGCCCCGGCATTACTCTGTCGGCCATAGATATACCTCCTGTTGTCAGAATTGAAGAAGCTTCAGTACAGTCTATGCGGGGCGGTGGCTTTTGTGTGAATTAATACTTGAAAAAAACCGCGGTGTAAGTATAATGTTATGAGAAACGGCTTTAATGTCCATTGGCCCGCCGCCTGCGCGGCAGCCCTTTGGAGCGTATTTGGGAGGTGCAGGATGGACCGTCTGGGCTTTATTCATGAAAAGCTTGATATAAAGATACTTATATTGTTTATACTTCGCCGTCTTCCCGGCGTGGTCGAGCCGGAGGTGCTGCTGGATCTGTGCCAGTGCGACGGGGGAGTGGGATATTTCGATTATTCCGACTGCCTCAGCGAGCTTGTGGATACCGGGCACATCCAGGAGAGCGAGGAGGGCTATGCCATAACGGAAAAGGGCGCCAGGAACGCCGACACGGTAGAGTCGAGCCTGCCATATTCCGTGCGGGTGAAGGCGCTGCGGCTCCTTGCCCCGGAGGCTGAGCGGCTGCGCCGTGCCGCCATGCTCACCGCCCGCCACAGCCTGGATGAAAACGGCTGCATGGTGGAGCTGGGCATGGACGACGGGAAGGGCCCCGTGTTTGCCCTGCGCATGCTCTGCGCCGGCGAGGAGCAGGCAAAGCTCATAGAAAAGAACTTCCGCCGCCAGGCGGAGGACTATTATACCCGTATCGTCGAGCTCTTGAGCGGGAGCTGAGCTCTGCCCCCTCATTATATGCCGCCTGTCGAAAATCGGTGGGCAGGGGAAACGCCCGATCTTTCTGGCGTTTTCCTTGCGCCGCCGCGTACCCTTTCGGCGGCAAGAAACACATAAGGAAGTTATTATAATGAAAAGCTTTATCCCCGATAATTATAAAAGCCTTTTGTCCATATACGATACACAAAAGGCCATAAGTCTTTTGAAGCGCCTGTTTGAAGACCGGCTTTCCGCCCTGCTCAATCTCTACCGGGTATCCGCCCCGCTTTTTGTGGATGAGAGCTCCGGCCTGAACGACAATCTTAACGGCTATGAACGGCCCGTCTCCTTCGATATACTCCGCTCAAAGCACCGGGCGGAGGTGGTCCACTCCCTGGCCAAATGGAAGCGGCTCGCGCTGAAGCGCTATGGTTTTTTTCCGGGCAAGGGGCTCTATACCGACATGAACGCCATCCGTCGCGACGAGGACGAGCTGGATAATCTCCATTCAGTCTATGTTGACCAGTGGGACTGGGAAAAGGTTATCCTGCCTGAAAACCGGAACCTGGACTATCTAAAGCTCACAGTGATGGATATCGTCACCGCCATCTGCGACACCCAGGACACCATCCAGGCCATCTATCCCCAGCTCGGCTGCCTTGGAAAGCTTCAGCGGCGGGTCTCCTTCGTCACGTCGCAGCAGCTTGAAGACGCCTATCCGGAGCTGAGCCCCAAGCAGCGGGAGAACGAGTATCTCAAACAGCACAAGACCGCCTTCATCATCGGTATAGGTGGGGCCCTCCTTTCCGGCAAGCCCCACGACGGCAGAGCCCCCGACTATGACGACTGGAGCCTTAACGGCGATATCATGTTCTGGGATGATGTCCTCGGCTGCGCCATGGAGATATCCTCCATGGGCATAAGGGTGGACCCCCGGGCCCTTGACAGGCAGCTTCGCCTCTCCGGCCACGACGAGCGCCGGGAGCTGCCCTATCACAAGGCCCTTCTCAACGGGGAACTGCCTCTTACCATCGGCGGAGGCATTGGCCAGTCCCGCCTGTCCATGCTGCTCCTCGGCAAGGCCCACATAGGCGAGGTCCAGG
>DBGBEC010000276.1:0-10928 GCA_048477415.1 Candidatus Limivicinus sp.
AGTGCAGAATATTTCCCGGTCAATGTCCTCCTGGGGCACATAGTCCCTGTATATTTTTATAACGTTTTCCTCGTCAAATCTCTCTACATCGGCCGTAAAGCCGCTGGTGTTTCTTTCAGGCTCCGCCATGTCTCCACCCCTGTATCATTTATTGTCATCGCTATTCTAACGTCTTTTTCATTTTATGTCAAGTATTTGCATTATTTTTCATATTATTTCAGGGCGTTTTTTATCTCAATTTTGCCTCGCTCTCTGTTTTGACAATAATGCATAAATGTTTAGGGCTTTTTAAATAATTCTTCGTGACTTTTTGTCCGGAGTGTGATATCCTTGACAATAAGAGAGAGCAATATTTTTCTTCAAACAGAAGGGAGACGTATATGGTAACAAATAAGGAGAATCTGTTCAAGCTTGGGAAAAAGATCACCGACAGGATCCCCCAGAAGCTGGGCATAAAGCCTATGACAGAGGCCGACCCGGAATATTGGGGGATGGTCAACGTGCTCAACGACGACATGGTGGAGGTAGCCCTTAAAATGAAGCTGCGCACCCCCACAAGTCTCAGTGAGCTTGTGGAGCTGACGGGCCGTGATGAATACGAACTGGAAGCGCTTCTCCAGGAGATGGCGACCATCGGCCTGCTCGAATACAACTGGGGCGGCCGGGAGCAGACCCGGGAGAACAAGCGCTATGTTCTGCCCATGTACGTCCC
This sequence comes from Candidatus Limivicinus sp., assembly GCA_048477415.1. Lineage (GTDB taxonomy): Bacteria > Bacillota > Clostridia > Oscillospirales > Oscillospiraceae > Limivicinus. Next base: position 713 of record DBGBEC010000276.1, read on the forward strand.
CGGCATCGCGGAGCTTATGAACATGAACAACAAGGTGGTGGAGGAACACCCGGAGGTCTGCGAGTTTTTCGAGAGAATGTCCTTTCTGCCTTTGGAGCATGTGTCGCCCATGGTGCCCCCCGGCGGCGGCGGTATAGGCATGCATGTTATCCCCGTGGAAAAGGCCATCCCCTCAGAGTCGAAGTCCGTCAGCGTGGAGCACCTGTCACACTGGCTGAAAAAGTATGAGGGGCATATAGGCGTCGGCGTGTGCTCCTGCCGCCGCTCACAGAGCGTGCGCGGCGAGGGCACAGGCGATATCGAGGATGAATGGTGCATAGGCGTGGGCGAGTTCGCGGACTACGTCACCGAGGTGGGCACCGGCCGGCGAGTGAGCTATGAGGAGGCCATGGCCGTGCTTCAGCGGGCGGAGGACCTGGGCTATGTCCACCAGATAACCAATATCGACGGGGAAAACAAGATATTCGGGATATGCAACTGTGCCCCCGGCGTATGCTACGGGCTGCGCACCTCCCAGTATTTCAACACGCCCAATCTCTCAAGAAGCGCCTACATAGCCCATGTGGACAAGGAAAAGTGCGTGGCCTGCGGCAAATGCGTGGAGGTCTGCCCCGCCGGCGCCGCGAAGCTGGGCCAAAAGCTCTGCACCAAGAACGGCCCTGTGGAATATCCCAAGAGAGAACTGCCCGACGACCGGGAATGGGGCCCGGAGAAGTGGAGCCCCAACTATAAAAACGACAACCAGATAAACTGCTACGACACCGGCACCTCCCCCTGCAAGGCGAGCTGCCCTGCCCATATCGCCGTACAGGGCTATATCAGCATGGCGGCCCAGGGCCGGTACATGGACGCGCTGAAGCTCATAAAGCAGGACAACCCCTTCCCCGCCGTCTGCGGCAGCATATGCAACCGCCGCTGCGAGGACGCCTGCACCAGGGGCCGTATCGACCAGCCCGTGGCGATAGACGAGATAAAGAAGTTCATCGCCGCCCAGGAGCTGAAGGAAGAGAACCGTTATATCCCCCCGCTGAAAAATTTCAAGCCCGACCTGAAGGGCTTTGAAGAGAAGATAGCCGTTATCGGCGCCGGTCCCGCGGGGATGAGCTGCGCCTACTATCTGGCGAACATGGGCTACCCCGTGACAGTGTTCGACAAGAACCCGGTGCCCGGCGGCATGCTCACCCTCGGCATCCCCTCCTTCCGCCTTGAGAGGGATGTGGTGAACGCAGAGATAGACGTGCTGCGCCAGATGGGCGTTGAGTTCAAATGCGGCGTGGAGATCGGAAAGGACCTCAGCATACAGCAGCTCAGGGAAGAGGGCTTCAAGGGCTTCTACCTTGCTATAGGCGCTCAGAGATCCACCCCCCTGGGCATCCACGGCGAGGACCTGAAGGGCGTATACGGCGGGGTAGAATTCCTGCGGGATGTGAATCTTGGCGCCGCTCCGGCGATAGGCAAGCGCTGCGCCGTCATCGGCGGCGGCAACGTGGCGATGGACGTGTGCCGCACGGCCCTTCGTCTCGGCGCGGAAGAGACCTATATCATCTACCGCCGCTCCCGGGAAGAGCTGCCCGCGGACCCGGCGGAAGTGGCCGAGGCCATGAAGGAGGGCGTAAAGTTCATGTTCCTCAGCGCCCCCGTGAGGCTCAACGGTACCAAGGGGAAGCTGACCGGTCTGAAGGTGGAGCTGATGGAGCTGGGCGAGCCCGACGAAAACGGCCGCAGAAAGCCCATAGGCACCGGCAAATTCGAGACCATAAAGCTGGACAGCGTTATAAGCGCCATCGGGCAGCAGGTAGACTGGGGCAGCCTGGACATAGGCGATCTGCGCCTTGGAGTTAAGAGCCTGGCCATGGCGGACCCTGTCACCTATCAGACTGCTCAGAGCGATATCTTTGTGGGCGGCGACGTATACACCGGGCCCAAGTTCGCTATCGACGCCATTGCCGCCGGCCGTGAGGGGGCCACCTCCCTGCACCGCTTTGTCCACCCGGGCCAGAGCCTCACCCTGGGCCGCAACCTGAGACAGTTCACAGAGCTTGATAAAAACAATGTGGCCGTCTCCATGGACAGCTTCGACAAGGGCCGCCGCCAGGGCGTCATCCACGACGAGAGCAAGGCCGTATCCTTCCAGGATGACAGGCTGATCTTCACCGAGGAGCAGGTAAAGAAAGAGGCCGCCCGCTGCCTGGGCTGCGGAGCCACGATAGTGGACGAGCACCAGTGCATAGGCTGCGGCCTGTGCACCACAAAGTGCGAGTTCGACGCCATACATCTCCGCCGCGACCTTCCCGAGGCCAGCCGCATGTACAAGGCCGAGGACAAGCTCAAGGCCGTCCTCCCCTACGCCGCCAAGCGCCAGGTGAAGATACTGAAGAACAAAAAGAAATAATGCACGAATTAGGAACCATAGTCTATGTCATTGAGACGGTGGAAAAGCTCGCCGGGGAACACAGGCTGAGCGCTGTTGGCTCGATCACCCTTGAAGTTGGCGAGGTCAGCGGCATAGTCCCGGATCAACTGCGGGATTTTTGGCTCTACGCCAGGAAGCGGTCAGAGCTTTTGAAGGAGACGGAGCTCATCCTTGAGACCCTGCCCGCAGTCACCTTCTGCCAGGCCTGTCATAAGACCTACCCGACCCTGAAATACGCCAAGATCTGTCCCCACTGCGGCAGCGACAATACCTTTCTCGTGACCGGCAGCGAATTCAATATAAAACAAATAGAAGCCATGTAGAAAGACCCCGGTCCCCACCAATGCAATGGGGACCGGGGTCTCATTCTGTAAGGCAGCTCCGCCGTCCGCAGCGCCCCACCCTTGCCTATCTCCCCGTGGGAGCCTATGGGGCGGCCGTGACTTTGGGGCTTGCGCTGCTCAGCTCAGCCGGGACATTACCACGAGCAGCAGGCCCTCTTCCAGGCGGATGTCGGCCCGGCTGTCTTTCCACTCGTTGCTCACCCCCAGGGGGAAGGCGTTGGACAGTTCCGCGCCCTTCAGGGGGTATTTGGCCCCCGATATGTCCACTCCCCGGCAGCGGTCACTCAGGGCAAAGAGGGACAGGGAAAAACCCTCCATTCTGGGCAGGCTCAGGCTGCCTGGGTTCATGGTCAGCATTCTCGTGTCCCTGTCCAATATCTCCACGCTGAGCCCATGCTTCGCGGCGAAGGCCGCGGCCTGAATGTTCGCGAGCAGATGGTCAAGCCTTCCGCCCAGGGCGCAGCGCATATGGAGCTCTGTGCCGCCCTGCTCCACCGCATAGCGCACGGCTATCATGGTGTCTGTGTCGTCCTTTTCAGAGAAATACCGGTCTATGGCTATGCCGCCCTCCACATCACCGGAGTAGGAATCGAAATCCCCTACCACCAGGTCCGGCTTTATGCCCTCTCGCGCCGCGTATTCGTAGCCCCTGTCGCAGGCTATCACAAAATCATCAGGGCCGATACGGCCGATCGGGGAGTATTCTCCGCCGGAAATGATCACAAAGCTTCGCCCCATCCATTCCACTTCCTCTTCAAATAATGAGTACCGGCTTTATTATGACAGTAATTTCCCCCCTGTCAAGAGGAACATTGTCCTTCGGTGCTGCTGTTGGCCCCTTTATTGACGGAGCCGCAGCTCCGGGCTTTCCCGGCGCAGTTTCCCGAGCAGGGGCAGCCGACGCAGCCTTTGCCCTGTTTTTTTGCTTTCAACAGATATCCGGCGGCAGCGCCCACCGCGGCGAGGATAAGGAGTATCAGGATAATATCCGCCATGGCTCATCCCCCTATGGCCGGGCAGCCCCTGCCGGAAGCGCCCAGGGCGTAGTCTGTTTTGAGCCTTTTCCTCGCCCGGACCGTCAGCCACAGGACACAGGCGGCCATCAGCACGACGGCGGCAAGGCCCGCAAGCGCGGCGCTTATGTTCAGGCTCTCCGGGGCGGTGATAAGTGTGCCCACAGTGTATACAAGGTAGGCCAGGCTGTATCCTGTTCCAAGCTGGAGGGCTATACCGCCCCAGAGCCATTTCCGGCTCTTCATCTCGGCGTTCATAGCCCCTATAGCGGCAAAGCAGGGCGGAGTATAGAGATTAAACATCAGATAAGCCAGGGCAGCGGTCTTCGTTATGGCTATAATGCCCGCCGCCTCTGCTCCGGCCCCCTCAAGAAGGGCCAGTTCCTCGCTGTCGATAAGGTTTTCCAGGCCCACAAAGCACACGGCCAGAGTACCGACCACGTTTTCCTTGGCAATGAAGCCGGTGACTGCCGCTGCTGCGAGCTGCCAGCTCAAAACGCCCACTATTGGGACGAGCAGCCAGGCGAAGGGGGCGGCAACAGAGGCCAGGATCGAGGCGTCGGCCGTCTCTGCCAGGCTGAAGCTCCAGTCAAAGCTCTGCATTATCTGCACCGCCGTGTTGCACAGGAGGATGATAGTGGCCGCCTTCATTATATATGCCTTGCCACGGCTGCACATGGACTTGAAAGCCCCCCAAAGCGAGGGCCGCTTATACTGGGGCAGCTCTATGATGAAAAAGGACTTTCCGGCCCTGTAGCCCACGATCCCGTTCACCAAAAGGGCGCCTAAAAAGATAAGTATTATACCGGTGAAATACATCAGAAAACTGACCCAGCCCGCGTCGTCGAAAAAGGCTCCGGCAAAAAGGGAAATGACCGGGATCTTTGCGCCGCAGGGCATGAAGGGGGCCAGCATGGCCGTGGCTCTCCGCTCGCGCTCGCTGCGGATGGTGCGGCTGGCCATAATGCCGGGGACGGCGCAGCCGATAGTGATAACAAAGGGGATGACAGACTTGCCGGAGAGGCCCACTTTCTTGAAAATGGGGTCCAGGACCACGGCGACCCGGGCCATATATCCGCAGTCTTCAAGAAGGGCAATGAGGAAATACATCACCATCACCAGGGGCAAAAAGCCGATAACGGCCGAGACGCCGCCGATGATCCCGTCCACGAGCAGGGCCGACAGCAGCGGGCTGCTGTTTTCCAGAAGTCCGCCTACCCAGGCCTGGAAGCTATCCAGCCAGCCTACGAGCATATCCGCTATTGGTGCTCCCAGCCAGACCTGGGAAATTTGAAAGACGAAAAACATCACCAGGGCGAATATGGGTATCCCCAGCCACTTGTTTGTGAGTACAGCGTCGATCTTATCGTCTGAATTTCTGTCCTTTGTCAATATCCTGCGCTTTTCAACTTTTTTTACTATGTCGTTTACAAATTCAAAGCGCCGGCGGTCCGCCGCCTCCACCTGGGCCCTGTCGCTCAGGTCCAGCCCGTCCTGGCTGTAGGGAGCTCTCTGCTCTTCACCCACCCGGGCTTTGGCCGCGTCAACGAGCTCCTTCAGTCCGGCGGCGGAGGTGGATACCGTGCTCAGCACCGGGCAGCCCAGGCACTTGGCCAGGGCGGGGACGTCTATCTCCGTACCGTCTTTTTTACTCAGGTCGCTTTTGTTGAGGGCCACCACCAGGGGAATGCCCAGCTCCAGGAGCTGGCTTGTGAAAAAAAGGCCCCGGCTCAGGTTTGTGGCGTCCAGGATGTTTATTATCACATCGGGTCTCTCTTTCCTAACATAGGCGCTGGTGATGCTCTCCTCGCTGGTGAAGGGCGACATGGAATAGGCCCCGGGCAGGTCCACAGCCGTCAGCTCATCGCCGCCGGACCAGGCCCTTTTTATCGGGTGCTCTTTCTTATCCACCGTCACACCCGCCCAGTTGCCCACCTTTTCATTTCTCCCGGTAAGGGCATTGTACATCGTGGTTTTCCCGGAGTTGGGATTACCCGTCAACGCGATCCTCATTTTTTATCCTCCTCGCTCTCAGCTTTCTCTCCGCCTCTAAGGCGGGTCATATATTTTCGGTTAGCATTTGCTAACTCTTCGGGATACAGCAGGCCGAAGCTTACTGTATCCTTGTTCACACAAGAATGGCCTCGGCCAGTTGATGGTCAATGTTATATCTTCCGTCCTTAATGGCGACGATGCAGCCCCCCTTAAGCCGGGAGACCAGACTTATCTCCCCTCCGCTGTAGCAGCCCAGAGAAAAGAGAAACGATCTGAGTTCATCATCCTCTGTGTCAATGGACCTGATAATATAATCTCTGCCCTCCAGGGCCTTTCCCAAAGTCATATCCTCACCGCCTTACTGTTGATAGATAACAGGACGCTGTTCAGTTAGTCCAAGCTAACTGTTTCTCAAGAAGTAAGTTAGCCCTCGCTAACTACCGTGCAGTATACACGCCCCGGGTGGATTTGTCAACAGTTTTTTTAATTTTTTCAGCTTCGCCCATAGCCTCCCTCCTCGAGGGAGCCCAGTAAATCCACGTATCACCAAATCAAAGCCCAGCGCATGCGGGTTTGATTTGGATAAGGAAGAAGGAGCCGACGGATATGAAGCTTGGGGCAAAAGCCACAAGCGGAATGCAGTCGGCTTCTTCTGACGCCGCCGCAACTCCCTCAGTCAGCCTGCGGCTGACAGCTCCCTCAGGGAGGGAGCCTATTGCAGTCGGCTTCTTCTGACGCTACCGGTAACGCCACATTTTTTGTGATATCACGCTTTCACAAAAAATGTGGCGGGCGTCAGCTTGTCAAAAAAGGCCGGTGGCCTTTTTTGACAAGCTGAGCTCCCCCGTTCAGCAAAGCTGACCGGGGGAGCTGTGGTCATCAATATTTCTTATTTTTCTGGTAGAGCGCCCAGAGGCCTTTCAGGAGCAGGTCTCCGTCATATACTATTTTCTTCTTGCAGTAGGGTATTATTGCCTGGGAAAGGCCGCCGGTGGCGACAACTTTGCACTCGTAGCCCAGCTCGCTTTCCATCCGCTCTATCATGCCGTCCATGGTGGCCGCGGTGCCGAAGACAGCGCCGGAGCGCATAGAGTCTACCGTGTTCGTGGCAATGGCTTTTTTGGGCGGTGTTATGGATATTTCCGGCAAAAGGCTCGTACCGGAGGCGAGGGCGGAATAGGACAGCTTCACGCCGGGGATTATGGCCCCGCCTACATAGCACTTGTCCCTGTCGATGACCACCATGGTGGTAGCGGTGCCCATATCCAGAACTATCACCGGGGCACCGTAGCAGTCCATGGCCGCCACGCTGCCAACCACCAGGTCGCCGGCCACAGTGCTGGGATCGTCCATGCGGACGTTCATGCCGGTTTTCATCCCCGGCCCTACCACTATGCAGTCTATCCCGGTGAGTCCCTTTATGGCCCGGGTCAAAGCCTCTGTCACCGGGGGCACGACGGAGGAGATTATCGCCCCTTCAAAGCCGCTGGGGTCTATCTGGTAGAACTCCAGCACCTGCTTGAGTTTTATGGCGTATTCCACCTCGGTCTCACCGGCGCTGGTCTGTATGCGGACGATGTTTATTATCTCCCCGTTTTCTATACAGCCCATGACGGTGTTGGTGTTGCCCACGTCCACCGCGAGTATCATTCCTGCTTCCTCCCTTTTCCATAGCGGATTATGCTTGTTATGCCGGAGGACAAGACCAGGTTCACCGCAAGCTCAATAAGGAAGTTTATCCCCGTCAGGCCGAAGATCACATAGTATATCACAGCCTGGCCGCCTGCCCATGACTCAAGCGTTGACATGTAAAACAGCATCATGCCCAGGATGAAAAGCCCCGTGTTGACCACCGGGCAGAGCACCCCCGCGGTCAGGACCGCCGCATGCCTGTTCTTGTTTTCCAGAAGCTTATACACAAGACCGGATATCCACCCGGCGGCAGCCCCCTTCAAAACGCAGATGAGGATACAGCCAAAGGCGTTCTGGCTCATTAAAAGCATGACCGTGCCCCCATCCCAGCCGAAAAGGCCTGTCAAAAGCACCACAAAGCCAAAAACACCGCCCAAAAAAGCGCCTGCGCCGGGACCGAACATGGCAGCGCCGATGATAATTGGCGCAAGAGCCAGCGTTATGGAGAAGGGCCCGAAACGAACAAAGGTGCAAAGGACGGTGAGCACCACGATTATCGCGGTGAAAATGGACAGACCTGTCATTCTGCTCAGCCTGCCGCGGGAACTGCTGTTTTTCATTATTCAATTACCTCCTGCTCTCGCTCCTATCATGTAGGATGCAATGCAGGTACATATTATATCCCCCGCCGGAGATTGTCAATACTTAAATTATCTTTTGTTATGACAATTCGCTCCGGCGGAGAGGTTTATCACATTATGTAAACTATATTATGTCGCCTTCTCCAATTCCAGCAGGAAGCGTTTCCGATCCAGGCCCCCGGCATAGCCGGTCAGGCTGCCGTTTTTCCCAAGGACCCGGTGACAGGGGATAAAAATCGACAGGGGATTTTTCCCCACGGCAGAGCCAACGGCCCTGGCGGAGCTGCCTCCCAGGTCACGGGCTATCTCACTGTAGCTCATGGTCTGGCCATAGGGTATCCGCGAAAGCCGGGCCCAGACCTTTTTCTGAAAGTCTGTCCCCCTGGGCCTGAGAGGGAGCTCGGGCCCAAGGGCCGGGGCCTGGCCCTGAAAATAGCTGTCCAGCCAGGCCTTGGCGGCGGAGATATGGCCCTCTCCGCCTGAGAGCCCCTCTTCAAAGCCCCTCCGTTCATATTTTTGCCCCACAAACCACAGGCCGACAAGGCCCTCTTCATCGGCGGCAAGGATAATTTCCCCCAGGGGCGACGAGGATGCTCCTACGCTCATAACAGCTCTCCTTTTTTATAAATTTATCAATTCGCCAGCGCGTGATGCGCGCCGGGGCTTGTAAGGTCAAGTGCGCGGAAAGTATATCCGTTGTCCAGGCCCCAGATCACCACCTGCTCCACCGCGTCCACGCTGTAATCTTTTATATCATGCTGGAGCACAACAGAGGCCTTTTTCCCGGAGCAGCCATTGATTATATTTGAGGCCACGCCAGAGCTGGTGTTTGTGCCGCCGGCGTCTCCGCTGTCCACATTCCAGTCGAAATATTTATAGCCCATCTCCTCAAGAGAGGCGCTGAGAGCCGTCATAATGCCGGGGTTGAAGCGGCTGACGGTGTTGGAGCTGCCCCCGGGGAAGCGGCAGAGGCTGGTATAGGAGCCGGTCTGCTGGTATATCATGTCCTCCACCGCATTGAAGTCCTGGAAGAAGGCTTCCTCGCTGGAGTAGATAGATCGGTAGTTGTGGCTCGCGGTGTGTACGCCTATGCTGTGGCCCTCGCTGTAGGCCCGGCCCACCATGTCGAGATATTTCTCGTTCAGGCAGGTAACAAAAAAGGTGGCCTTCACGTCATACTCCGCCAGCAGGTCCAGAAGCCGGCCTGTATACGGTCCGGGGCCGTCGTCAAAGGTGAGATATATGGTCTTTTCGTCCGGCTCAACCGTCTCCGGCAGCTCTGTCGGCAGGACGGTCACAAGCCTTTTCGCTTCGACCCGCTCCCCTTTTTCATTGCTTATATAGTACAGGATCTCATAGCTTCCCGCCTTATAGGGGCAGACGCCCCCCTCCACCTGGATATACTGGCTCAAGTCGTTGCCCAGGCTGTCCGCCGCGGTGCAGCCCGGGTCATTGAAATCGGGCCTGGCGTTTATGCTCATCTCCGCCTCGCCATTCAGGCTTATGACAGGGGCGGTATCGGAATAGCTGGATTGTCTTGTAACGGCGGCCTGGTTGCCGCTGGAGTCTGTCACTGTGTACTCTATCCTGTCCGGCATGACGCTGACCTGTACCTTGTCCGTAAGGTCCCCGTCCACCTTGTCCAGGGCGCTGTAGCCCTCCTCCTCATAGCCGGTGAACCAACTGGGCTCGTAGCCCTCCTTGTAGTTCAGAGTAATCTCCGGCGGGGTGGTATCCACAAACTCCACCCGGCGGATGGTGCTGTACTCACGGAAAAAATAGCGGGCCACATATTTTATCTCGCAGCTTCCGGGGCGGGAGCTGTCGACCTGGCCCTGGATCTCGATGGGCAGATGTCGCTTCCCCTCGCCGAATATCCTGCCTGTGCTCACGGCGTATATGCCTGGGTCTTTATATTCCTCCCCGCACTCGGCCTGGATAACATCGTTGTCCGTCATATAAAAGCGCACATGCCTCCCGTCCACCGCAATGGTGACGGCCAGAACGAACAGGGCGTATAAGCCCAGTATAAAAAGCACTGTTTTCCACGTGCGGCCAAGCTTTTTCTTTTCTGTGTTTTTCCCTGATCCTGTCATATCTGTTTGCCTCGTCTATATTATGTAAACTTATCCTTCGTCATTATGTAACCCTATTATACACATTTCTCCAGCTTAGTGA
>DBGBEC010000277.1:0-5084 GCA_048477415.1 Candidatus Limivicinus sp.
CTCGTCGATGGCGGTTATCTTCGCGTCGACCACGTCGCCCACGGTGAGAACATCGTCGGGCTTGCCTATGCGGCGGTTGGCGATCTGGCTTATGTGGATAAGGCCGTCAACGCCGGGCAGCACCTCGGCAAAGGCACCGAAGGGCATGAGCTTTACAACAGTGACCTGGGCCACGCTGCCGACCTGATACTTCTCGGTGAACTGAGCCCAGGGGTTGCCGTTGGGATCCTTGTAGCCCAGGGATATCTTGCGCTTCTCCCTGTCGAAGCCGATGACATAGACGTCGATCTCGTCGCCCACGGACACGACCTCAGAGGGCTGGTGGATACGGCCCCAGCTAAGCTCGGACACATGGACCATGCCGTCGATGCCGCCGATATCAACGAAAGCGCCATAGCTGGTGAGGGACTTGACCACGCCGTGGTACTGCTTGCCCTCTTCGATCTCGTTCCAGATGGCCTCGGTGCGCTCGCGGCGCTCGGCCTGGGCCACACGGCGGATGGAGCCCACGACCCTCTTGCGGGCCTTGTTGACCTCGGTTATTCTGAGACGCACGGTCTTCTTCAGGAGCTGGGACATCTCGGCCTCACGGGGCAGATCGGTCTGGGAGGCGGGTACGAAAACACGCACGCCCTTCACGCTCACCACAACGCCGCCCTTGTTCTCCTCGGTGACGACGCCCTCCATGACTGTACCGTCTTCAACGGCAGCCTCAACGTCGGCCCAGATCTTCGCGGCGTCGAGCCGCTTCTTGGAGAGCATAACGGTGCCCTCAACGTCGTTTACTCTGACGACGACAGCCTCTATGGTGTCGCCCACCTTGACGGCATCTTCGACCTTTACGCCGTCGTCGGTAAACTCGGTGGTGGGAATGAAGCCGGAATACTTGGTGCCGAGATCGACGCTGATCTCAGTACCGGTAATGGCCACAACGGTTCCGCTTACCTTATCTCCATTATATATAGTTTTGAGAGACTCCTCCAGCATTTCATCAAAGGACATCTCCTTTTCCGCTGTGGTCTCTTCAATCTTGATCTCATCGCTCATTTTGTTTCTTACCTCCTTAATTATCCACGACGGCGTGGAAGCCCCGGCTGTGAGACCGACGACCGCCGCTGCTTTAAGCCTGTCCAGGTCCAGCTCCTCTGTTCTCTCGATGAACTGGACATTACGGCAGCGCTCCCGGCATATCTGGGCCAGGTGCCTGCTGTTGGCGCTGTGCTTTCCGCCGATGACGACCATCGCGTCACACCCGGCCGAGAGGCGTTCCGCCTCCTCCTGCCGTGTGAACGTAGCAGAACATATTGTATCAGATATTTTCGCATTTGTACATCTTTTTTTTATTTCTTCCCGACATTCTGTAAAATTATTGCGGGTTTGGGTGGTTTGTACGACCACGCTTATAGGTTTTTTCCAAAATTTCCTGTTTTCATCCAGCCATTCACGGAGCCCGGCCGCGTTTTCAAACACCTTGTGCTCCCCGCACCAGCCCCGTATGGCCTCTACCTCCGGATGATTTTCCATGCCGATTATTATGACGAAGCGGCCTTCCTCCTGGGCAAGGGACACGATCTTATGTATGGCCTTCACCTTTGGGCAGGTGGCGTCGCTTATAATGGCTCCGGCCTCTTCGAGGCCGGTATAGACCTCCCTTGCCACGCCATGGGCCCTGATGAGCACATGCTCCCCCGGCCTTATCTCACGGAGCGACTCCGCCACCCTCATGCCCTTGTCCTCAAGGTATCTCACCACATCCTCATTGTGGATGAGCTGGCCAAAGCTCGCGCAGCTCCCCTCCTGTGAGATCAGCTCCTCAGCCATATCCACAGAACGGCGCACGCCAAAGCAAAATCCGGCGCTCTCCGCCGTAAGCAGCTTTTTCATATCCCGCCTCCTACAGGGCTTATGCCAAGCCTCTCAGTAATAAGGGAGCGCAGGAGCTGAAAGCTCTCCTCAAAGCCGATGTCGCTGGTGTCCACGAGGACCGCGTCCTCCGCGGGGCGCAGAGGGGCCGCCTCGCGCTGGCTGTCCTGGCTGTCCCTGTACTCTATATCCCTCAGTACCTCCTCAAAGCTCAGCTCCATGCCCTTCTCCGAAAGCTCTTTCAGCCGCCTTCTCGCCCTGGCTCCGGGGGAAGCGGTCAAATATATTTTGAGCTCTGCCCCGGGCAGGACCACCGTGCCTATATCCCGGCCGTCCATTATCACGTCGTTTTCCGCGGCCATGCGCCGCTGCATATCCATCAAAAAGGAGCGCACCGCCGGCAGAGCTGAGACGTCGGAGGCGCAGATGGATATCTCCGGCAGACGTATGCGCTCTGATACGTCCTCGCCCCAGAGATACATCCGCTGCCTGCCCTCTCCGTCATAGGCCATTTTTATATCCAGATCCGGCAGTAGCGCCTCCACCGCCTTTGTATCCCGCCTGTCGACCCCCTTCAGATGGGCGGCAAGGCCCACGCTGCGGTATATCGCGCCGGTATCAACGTATATGAAACCGAACTCCGCCGCAAGGCGCTTTGCCAGGCTGCTTTTTCCCGCGCCGGAGGGGCCGTCTATCGCGATGGAAAAGTGTCCGCTCATGAAAACACATCCTATCTAACAATTCTAACTATAAAGATCCACCATCATCGGCCCGCGCCGCACAAGCGGCGGGCCGTTGGGCATTAGGTCTTGATCGAAAACTAATTTAAAACAGAATTTCCCGCCACATAGGCCGTGGACCAGGCGATCTGGAGGTTGAAGCCCCCGGTATAGCCGTCAAGGTCCAGGACCTCCCCGGCAAAAAACACCCCCGGGGCCAGCTTCGACTCCATGGTACGGGGGTTTATTTCCCGGGTACAGACGCCCCCCGCCGTGATTATGGCCTCATCCACCGGCCGCGTCCCGCTGACGGACACGGGAAATGCCTTGAAAAGCTCCAGCAGGCCGCGCCGCTGCTCACGGGTGATACTGTTGACCTTGCAGTCCTCCGGAATACCGCTGAGCTTTATAAGGACGGGGATCATCGCCCTGCCAGTTAGACGGACCAGGGCGTTTTTGAACTCCTTGTTGGAAAACTCCTCAAAATCCCGGAGTATGCGGGCGTCAAGCTTTTTCTCGTCCAGGCCCGGCTTCAGGTCTATCTCCAGCCTGTAGGCGGCTTTGCCGAGGCCGCGCATATGCGAGCTGGCAGACAGGACCAGAGGGCCGGAGACGCCGAAGTGGGTGAAGAGCATTTCCCCCAGCTCTTCAAAGATGAGCCTGTCATCCTCATAGGCCCGCAGGACCACATTTCTGAGCGAGAAGCCCTGCATGGCCGGACAGTACCAGTCCGGGCTCTCCAAAGGCACAAGGGAGGCCCTGGGCGGGGTAAGGCTGTGGCCCAGCTTTTCGGCAAAGCGATATCCCGCCCCGTCTGAGCCGGTGAGCGGATAGGAAAGGCCCCCTGTGCATACCACAAGGGCCCGGCAGCTTATAAAGCCCTCCCCGCTGCTCACGCCGAGAAGCCGCCCATTTTCATAATGTATGTCCTTGGCCCGGGTCCTTTTGACGATGACGCCATTTTGGGCGCAGAGCCTGGCAAGAAGCCCCGCCACATCGTCCGCCCGGTCCGACACCGGGAAGACCCGGTTTCCCCGCTCGGTCTTCAGCGGGACGCCGTTATTTTCAAAGAAGGCCATGGTATCCGCCGGGGAAAAACGGTTCAGCGCACTGAAAAGGAAGCGGCCGTCGCCGGGGATATTGGCCATGAACTCTTTAATATTGCAGTTATTGGTGAGATTGCAGCGGCCCTTGCCGGTTATCCTCAGCTTGCGGCCAAGCTGCCTGTTCGGGTCGAGAACGGTGACGCGCAGGCCCCGGGCCGCCGCCCAATAGGCGCACATAAGCCCGGCCGCCCCGCCGCCCACAATGGCGACATCGGTTTTAAGATCACTCATAAAATGCTCCACGGGAAAAAATTTATTCCCCCGTCCCTGCCTTTCCGGCACGGATGAGGGCCAGCTCCTCTTCTGTAAGCCGCCGCCAGCAGCCGCTCTCAAGGTCGCCGAGCTTCAGGGGCCCCTCGCCCACCCGGCAGAGCCTTGTGACGCTGAGCCCTGCCTGGGCGCACATCTTCCTCACCTGGCGGTTTCTCCCCTCGGCGATCGCAACGGATATGAGCGCGCCGCCCTTCCGGCTTTCAAGGCAGTCGACTGACGCGGCCCGGACCACGCGGCCGTCTATATCCATAGGGCGGGAGAGCGTTTCCAGGGCGGCGCCGATATCAGCGCCCTTCACCCTGGTGTGATAGGTCTTTAAAAAGCCGCCGGATGGGTGCATGAGGGCGTTGGCAAAATCTCCGTCGTTGGTCATTATGAGCAGGCCCTCGGAATACATGTCGAGCCTGCCGACGGGGTAAAGCCTGGTACCCAGGCCGGAGACGAGCCCGGCGACGTTTTTCCGGCCCTTCTCGTCCCGGAGAGTGGTGACATAGCCCCTGGGCTTGTTGAGCATTATGTACAGCTTTTCCCCTGCCGGCGGCAGCGCTTTGCCGCCGGCAAGTATGAGGTCCCTTTCCGGGTCCGCCCGGTCGCCCAGGGCGGCGGGGACGCCATTGACTGTGACCTTGCCGGCCTTTATAAGTTCCTCGGCGGCACGCCGGGACATAAGGCCGGAGGCCGATATTATCTTTTGCAGTCTTTCTTCCATTTATAAGTCTCCGGCTGTTTAAGAATTATTTTACAGCTTTCCCGGCCAGGGCCACATCCTCCGCAAAGAACAGCTCCGTCGCACCGGCTTCCCGCCCGTCTACATAGGCGGTGAGCCGCCCGGCGGCTTCTCCCGCCGTCACCGGGGCGAAGACGAACCAGGGCAGCTCCGCTTCAAGGCGTATCTCGGCCGAGTTTGGGGCAAACACCCTAAGCTCCCCGGGCAGGAGCTCCGCCTCGTCCTCAAGGCCGGATACTACCGGGGCGCTGAAGCTTATCCCCGCCGTAACATCACGGAGGGAATAGTTTGAATAGGCCCAGTCATAAAGCTTTTTATGGTCGTTCCAGTCGTCCGGGGCGGAGAGGGTGACGCAGATAAGGCGCAGGCCATCCCGCTCGCAGCAAGTGACCAGGC
>DBGBEC010000278.1:0-4903 GCA_048477415.1 Candidatus Limivicinus sp.
CGTCCCGCCGCCTGGGTATAGCCGGTCTTGCCGCCTATACAGCCCGGATAGAGGCTGAGAAGGCGGTTGTGGTTAACAAGGGTCTGGCCCTGCACGTCGGAGCTCGCCAGGCCGCAGATGGCGGCAAATTCCGGGTCGTTCATGGCATAGTCCATAAGCTTCGCCAGGTCGGCCGCGGTGGAATGGTGGCCGGGGGCGTCAAGGCCATGGGGGTTTACAAAGTGACTGTCCTCCATGCCAAGGTCCAGAGCCTTCCGGTTCATGAGCCGGGCAAAAGCCTCCACGCTCCCCGCCGTGTGCAGAGCCAGGGCCAGGGCCGCATCGTTCCCGGAGACCAGCAGCAGCCCCTGCAAAAGCTCCCTCACCGTATAGCGCCCGCCGGGCTCCAGATACATGGAGGAGCCCTCGACGCCGCAGCAGGCGGCGTCCACCAGAACGCTGTCCTCCGGGCTTGAGTTTTCCAGGGCCACGACGGCCGTCATTATTTTCGTCGTGCTGGCGATAAGGGCCTGCCGCTCAGGGCTTTTTTCAAAAAGCAGCTCCCCTCCCGCCCGCATGAGCACGGCGGAACCGGCGCTGACCTGGGGCGCGCTCCCGGCCCCGGCCTTCGGCACATGGGACAGGAAAAGGCCCAGTATCAGCATGAAAACGGTATATCTTCTAACAATAAGCACCACCCTTCTTTATTTGGGCAGTGCTTATTATTTGCAGAAAAAGATTTTATATCAGCCTTGAACAGGCAAAACGGCTCAGAGCTGCTTCTCGTCCTTCTGCTTGCTGATAAAACTATCCACTCTGTCTATAACCTGGGGCACAAGGTCGATTATCCTGTCAACAGTGGTGCTGGCGGGAGGGGTGACATTCACCATGCGCACGGTGCCGTCCTTTATCACAAGGAAGCCAATGGGATCTATCTTGACGCCGGTGGCGTTGCCGCCGCCATAGGGCCTGGCCTCCCCGGGCTTTTTCGCCGTAAATTCCACGCCGCCGCCGCCAAAGCCCACGCTTATCCTTGAGATAGGCACCAGGGTTATGCCGTCAGGGGTGTATATGGGGTCCCCCACCACAGTGTCAACCTTGAGGATATTCTTCACGCTCTCCATCGTGGTCTGCATCAGTTCGCCGATAGGGTTGTTATCCATTTGAGTCCATCCTTTCCTCTGCCTGTATGTTTTCTTTGTTTATAGTCTCCCCGGTCTCTGTCTGCGGAGGGGACGCCTCCTTCGGGGCAAGCTTCCGTTCTCGTTTCAGGCGTTTCTTGTTCTTTAAAAGTATACCCAAAGCGCCGAAAATGATAGTAAACACCACGCCGAATATCTGGCCTATCCTTATGGTGAGCGCGAGGCCCAGATCAAGGCTGGTCTTGTCCGCCATGAAGTCGATGTCCGTTGTCACCTGGCAGTCTTTCACGGTGAAACGCCGGGCGCATACCGGAGTCAGGGACGACAGGGCGGCGTTCACATAGTTATAGGTAAGGGCCGTGTTATACGGGTCGTCACCCGCGGCCACATATCGGAAGAGGAACCTGTCCACCGAGAGCTTTCTGCCGAACCTTCCAAAGCCCCTGAGCACGGCCCTTACAAGACCAAGCAGTTCATCCTTCGTAAAGTCGAGCTTTGGCTTTTCCTTCTTCGGCTTCTTCTTGGGTCTCTTGGGCTTCTTCTCCTTGGCCTTTTTCTCCTTCCCGGGCTTTTTCCCGTCTGAAGGGGGCTTTGGAACAAGCTGAAGCAGCATGCCGCAGACCTTTGCGGAAACCTTCAGCTCCCCGCCCTCATAGCCGATATCCGCGCCTACGGGCACAAGCATTATCAGCGTTATGATAAGCAGGATGACGCCTATGATCACAAGTGCAAGCAAATATTATCACTCCCCCACATTGTCCGCTGTTATCTCGCTCATGGTCATTTGTCCGCTGTTCGCGGCGTTCTGAAGCTCGTCAATGGCGCTTTGAAGCTTCTCCACGCCCTCGCCGCCGGTCAGGTCCGGGAGGGGGGGAAGCTGGGAAAGCTCGCTTATGCCCATGGTGCGCAGGAAGACCTCCGTGGTCCGGAAGACCGAGGGCCGACCGGGGACCTCCAGCCTGCCGCAGACCTCGATAAGCCCGCGCTCCGCCAGAACGCTCACCGTATAGGAGCTGTCAACGCCGCGGACCTGGTCAATATATGCTCTCGTCACCGGCTGGAAATAGGCCACGACGGCCAGTGTCTCCAGCGCGGGCTGGGAAAGCATGGGCGGTTTTCGCTGTTCAAGGGTCTTGCTTATGAAGGGGGCGTATTCCGGGGCGGAGCACATCTGAAGCTTGGCCCCAAGGCGGAGGACGCGGATCCCCCGCTGCTCCCTTTCGTATTTCTCCGCGAGCTCGCTGCCCAGGCGGAATATCTCTTCCTCATCCACGTTCAGTATGAGGGAGAGCCGGGCCGCAGGGACGCTGTCACCGGCGGCAAAAAGTATGGCCTCAAGGGCAGAGGAAATATCTATCATTTCCGCTCCTATTCAAGAATTTTTTCGATAATATCGTCCATGTCGCCCCCGATAAAGCTCAGCATATATTCCCCTTCATGGCGCTCTATATGTATGCTCCCCATGCCGCAGAGCTCCAGCACGGAGACAAAGGCGGCGACGATCTCTGAACGGGAGCGGCAGGTGGAATAGAGCTGGCTGAGAGAGGCCGGGCCCCGGCTGAGCCGCTCTATTATCTCCCGGCTTTTATCCTTCACGCTGTATATTATCCGGCTTGGTATGGCCCTTTCAAGGCCTCCCTCAGCCTCCGGGGCCTTTACCCCCCGTGAATACACGCTGTACAGGGCCTTAAGCAGGTCCACCGGCTCGTGGCGATATTCATATTCCATGGACGTGGAAGGCGGCGGCTCGGGCAGCTTGGCATAATACAAAAGCCCCAGCTCCGAGGCCTTTTTCAGTTCGGGCGTTATCTTCTGCACGGCGGCAAAAACGTCCCTGCATTTGAGCTGTTCCAGAGAGGCCATGAGCACTTCCAGCTCAGACACCTCCTCCTCTGCGCTGAGGAGGGTCCTGGTCTTGATATACAGCAGATGGGAGGCCATCTGCACGAATTCGCTGGCTATCTCCAGGTCCATGCTCTGCATTTTCTCAAGATAGTCCAGATACTGCTCAAGGATATCTGATATGCTTATATCCCGTATCTCTATTTTGTTTTTGGACAGGAGCATCAGGATAAGGCTCAAAGGGCCCTCAAAGTCCTGAAGCTGGTTTTTTTCCTTGACCACGCCCTCAAGGCGAAAACTTGGGTTGTCCATCGCACCTCAAAAATAAAACAGATCCAAAACGACCGTGTTTGCCCACTCGGCAATGGGAAAAAGAGCCCCGTACAGGCTGTCGATAATAAATGAAAGGGGCCGGCCCAGAAGGCCCGTAGCCACCAGGATGAATAAGACAATGGAGCCATAGCGCTCATAGCGCATGAGCCCGTAATAGCTTCTGTCGCCCAGGAAGGAGAAAAGCACCTTTGAACCATCCAGCGGCGGCAGGGGGATGAGGTTGAACACAGCCAGACCCAGGCTGATATTCGCCGTGAGCTGAAGCATCTGGAGAACATACTCCCCCACCGGGCTGCCGATAAGCGGGGCGAACGTCAGGCCGTAAAGGAGCAGGAACACCATGCTTATCAGCAGGTTGCAGCCGGGCCCGGCCAGAGCCGTCAGGGCCATGCCCCGTTTGGGGTTTTTGAATTTATACATGTTCACAGGCACAGGCTTTGCCCAGCCCACATGAAATACCAGCATCATCAAAAGGCCCATCGGGTCCAGGTGCCTGAGCGGGTTCAAGCTGAGGCGGCCCATTTTCCTGGCCGTGTCGTCCCCAAGGAGGCTGGCCACATAGCCGTGGCTGAGCTCGTGAAGCGTGATGCACAGCAGCGAAGGGACAAGGCCCAGAACAATGCTCAAAATGTAGCTGAAATCAAAGCCCTCCCAAATCGATTGAACTGCGCTGATCACACTCACCTCCGATACTCCCCTATTTTATCAAATCAAACCGGAAAATACAAGGGCGGGTTTAATTATATGGATATAAATAGTTATGCCGCCAGACGGCAGGGTCCCGGATCCGCTCAGCTATACAGATATGGGGGCCATATCCCCTTAACGCTGGGGAACATAACCCCCATACTTGCTTATGTCAATATGGAGGTTAAGCTTATGATAACATTTGAACGCTTGTGGATAACTATGAAAAAACGGGGCGTTTCCACATATCAGCTCAGAGAGCGCTGCGGGATCGACAGCAAAACGATCCGCAGGCTCCGCGCGAATGAAAACATAGAGACAAAGACCCTGGATAAGCTCTGCGCCGCCTTATCATGTCAATTGGAGGAGATCGCAGAGTACAGGGCCGAGCCGTAAATGTCGGCTGAGCTGTGCTTTTCCCTGTGCTCTTCTCAGTTTTAGGCAATTTTGCACATTATCCCTTCGTCAATTGTAACAAGTTTTTATGTTTCAGCTAAAATATCTTGACCCTCCCCTATACAGGATGTTATCATAAAGACATAAAACGATAAGGAGGGCGCCCTATGAAACGGATAGTGTGTTTGCTGCTCTGTCTGCTTGTGTTGGCCGGCGTGCTGGCTGGCTGCGGAGGGTCTGAGACCGGCCTGCCGGAGGGGGCGGAGGAGCTTTCTCCGGCGGTGTATAAGGCGGAGGCGGAGAAGCTGCCCATCCTTGGATATGGAGAGGGCGGGAGGCTTGCCGCGGTCTCCGGGGACAGGCTCCTTCTCGCGAGCTGGGATCAGGAGGGGGCCCAGAAGCTGAGCCTTTGGGAATATTCCCTGTACAGAAAGGGTCTGGGGCTCGACCGGGAGCAGGCTGCGGATATCCCGCTGCCGGAGGGCTCCCCTTTTATCTATGACCTGGCGGCTGGGCCCGGAGGG
>DBGBEC010000279.1:0-7795 GCA_048477415.1 Candidatus Limivicinus sp.
GGGCAGGAGCATGTGAAAGCTTATTGTTCCGGCGCTGTATTCGGCCCATAGCCTTCCCCGGTGGGCTTTTACGGCGCTCTCCGCTATGGGCAGGCCCAGACCGTAGCCGCCGTCCCGGCTGCGGGCCTTATCCTGGCGGTAGAAGCGCTTGAATATGCTTTTGAGCTCCTCCCGGCTCAGCTCCTGGCTGGGATTTGTGAGCTTTATAAGACAATGGCTGTGCCCCTGACGGGAGAGGGAGAGGCGGACCGGCCCTCCGGGAAGGGAATACTTCCGCGCGTTATCAAGCAGGATGTCCAGCGCCCGGCGCAAAAGCTGCTCATTTCCGGTAAGGCTTATCCCAGGCTCTATGCTTGTCTCAAAGTCCAGCCCGCTTTCAAAAAACAGCGGCTCAAAGGGCAGGGTACAGTCGCTTACCAGGCGGCTGAGCTCCAGCCGGGAAAAACTCTGTTCCTTCTGGCCGCTGTCTGCCCGGGCGAGCTCCAGCAGACCCTCTACGAGCTGGCGCATTTCCCTGGACATGCTGAGTATATTCTCGGAAAACTGGCTCCGCCGGCTCTCGTCATAGCCCGGGCTCTTCAGCAGTTCTGCGTTCGTCATTATCACCGCCAGGGGCGTTTTCAGCTCGTGGGAGGCGTCGGCTACAAACTGCTTCTGCTGTTTCCAGGCCTCGTCCACCGGCTTTACTATCCAGCGGGCCAGAAGAAGGCTGAAGGGGAGGAACAGAGCCAGGGCCAGGATACCGATCAATACATAGTTCCTTATGAGCCCCCGCAGGGTGGAAAGCTCCCCGGAGATGTCCACAAAGGCCAGGCACCGGGAGCTTGGCCCGGCTGACCAGAGATAGCGGAGCTTATATTCATCTATGACGCCGCTGCTGCCCTGGGAGGAGAGAACGCTGTCGATAAGGTTTTGGAGGAAATCCGTGTCCGAAAGGTCGAAGTACCCGCCACCGGAGGCGAAGAGATCGCCCCGGGAGTTTATCTGAAGGGTGAAATAGGGAATGCGCACCTCCTCCTTATAGCCCTCAAGCGCCCCCATTTGCAGCGGGTCGGCCGCCAGGGACTGAAGGGTCCTCATGCTCTGCTCCTCCAGGTCGCTCTTTGTGCTCTGATAGCTCAGTGTGAATATGACCATCAGCATAAGGGCCACTATGCCCATGTTTATCGCCGTAAATTTGAGCCTGAGCTTTTTAAGCATCGACCTCGACCTCCAGATGATATCCCAGCCTCCGCACAGCCTCAATGCGCAGATTTGAGCCTATGCTCTGAAGCTTCTTTCTCAGAAAACCCACGTATACCTCCACATGATTCTCCACCGCATTGGAGTCGTAGCCCCAGACCCGGGCCAGTATAACTTCCTTTGAGAGATTGCGCCCCTTTGACTGGAGCAGAAAACGCATAACGTCAAACTCCCTGGCCGAAAGGCGCACGCTTTTTTCACCGCATATCAGCATGGAGGAGGCCAGGTCCAGGCTGGTGTTCCCGAAGCACAGCTCGTCCACCTCGTTCCCCTGGCGGCGAAGGAGGGCGTTTATGCAGGCAAGAAGCTCCCTGCTGTCAAAGGGCTTTGTCAGATAATAGTCCGCCCCGGCGTTCAGACCCTCTATCCGGTCCTCGATGGCGGACTTCGCCGTCAACATAAGAATGGGCGTGGAGCAGCGCTTCGACCGGACCTGCCTTGCCACCTGGTAGCCGTCCATCCCGGGCATCATCACATCCAGGATAAGCAGGTCATACACGCCCAGTTCCGCGTATTCCTCCCCGGTCTCCCCGTCAAAGGCCAGCTCCACCTGAAAGCCCTTTCCCTCCAAAAGCGTCTTCAGCGACTCGGCAAGCAGCCGCTCATCTTCCACTATAAGTATCTTCATGCAGCATACACATCCTTTTGTGACCGGTCTCCCGGCTGATGTGATTATAATACCGCTTTTACCTTAATTAAAGCTGAAAAAAGCCAATTAACAATTCTTTTACAGCTTTTTCAGATTCCATTCAGAAAAGCGTGCTATATTTCAGCCATACCCCAAAGCGGAGCGACACGGAGCCTCCGTCAGAGGACGAAAACGGGGTAAAAACAGCCGCCAGCCATGCGGCTACAAGATCCGGCCCTTCCATCTGCGCTTTTATAAGCGGGCCCGGGAAGAGCGGTTTATATATATCACTTGAGCGCAGCCGCGGGCCCGGCCGCGCTCAAGACAATTTTGGGCCATTATCCGGCCCGTCCTGTGTTTACAAATTATTAAAGCCTTTTTCAGCTTTGTTTAAGCGGAGCGGGATAGAATATGGGCAGAAAGAAGAAAGGAGTCTGCATCGATGTACACAGACCATGATGATAACAATATATATTCCCAAAGCCAATACAGCCAGAGAAGCACCTGGCCCGAGGAGAACAACGGCAAAAAGAAAAGCGGTAATGGGGGGAAGATCCTGGCCCTTACCCTGGGCTGCTCCATGCTGGGCGGGCTCATGGGCTTTGGCGGCGGCCTTCTGGGCGCGAGAGCCGCGGATGGGGGAGACAGCACCACCATCCTGCAGGGCAGCAGAGAAAACTCCAAGATAGAGCTCGCCACGATAGATACCAGCCAGCAGCTGAGCGCCGCCGAGGTGTATGCCCAGAACGTAAACTCCACCGTGGGCATAACCACTTCTACCACAACTAACTTCTGGGGCTATAAGACGAGCTCCGCCGCCTCCGGCTCCGGCTTTATACTGACGGAGGACGGATATATCCTCACAAATTACCATGTGATCGAGAATTCTGATTCCGTGACCGTCACCCTCTATGACGGCAGCAGCTATCCCGCCACCATAATAGGCTATGACGAGGGCAATGATATCGCCGTGCTCAGGATAGAGGCCCAGGGGCTCAGCCCCGTGGTGCTCGGCGATTCGGACAACTCGAACGTGGGCGACGGCGTTGTGGCCATAGGGAATCCTCTGGGCGAGCTTACCTTCTCCCTTACCTCCGGCTCCGTAAGCGCCCTTGACCGGGAGATAACCATGAGCAACGGCAACACCATGGAGCTCATCCAGACCGACTGCGCCATCAACTCCGGCAACTCCGGCGGGGCCCTGTTCAACATGTACGGCGAGGTGATAGGCATAACCAACGCCAAATATTCCAGCAGCAGCTCCGGCGCCTCCGTTGACAACATAGGCTTTGCCATCCCCATAAACAATGTGCGGAGCATCGTGCAGAGCATAATAGAAAAGGGCTATATCGAGAAGCCCTACATCGGCGTGTCAGTGGCCGATGTCAGCAGCGAGACCCAGGCCTACGGTCTGCCCCAGGGCGCGGCGGTGAGAGAGATCAAGGAGGGCAGCCCCGCCGAAGAGGCCGGTCTTCAGCTCAACGACATCATCACAAAGGTCAACGACACCGATATCAGCGGCAGCAGCGACCTTGTAAAATTCATCAACGACTGCTCCGCGGGCGATGTGCTGAAGCTGACTGTTTTCCGCCAGGGCGAGAGCATAGAGCTTGAACTCACAGTGGGCGAGGAGATACAGTCCGCCGTGGAAAACACCTCCAGCACCCAGCAGGAGGAGAGCTCCAGCGTCCAGGGGATGTTCCCCTTCGGCTTCATGCCCTGACAAAGGCCCGTGCACGGGCGCTGATATAAGCATTTTCAAAAGAAGCGCCGGCTGACCCCAGGTCCGTCGGCGCTTCTTTTGAGCAATTCCGTCTTATTTTAAATATAATTCAACAAGCACAGGGAAAAAGCTGTGAGGGTTCAGTGGTCCTTGCGCTTGAGCAGGTTGTTGAGCGTCATTATTTTGTTGACGGCGGCTCTGTTTTTCCCGCTTATAAGGCGGCAGAGCAGCCTGTATTTGAAACCGGCCTTTTTCAGCAGGGGGTTATTTTTATAGTCCGGGAACTTGTCCGCCATGTCCTGGAGCAGCTTATCCTGCACGGGGCTTTCCATGTCCAGCAGATTCACCCTGACGCTTGCGGTGATGAGCTGGTGGAAGATCGCCATGTATTCAAGCTCGTCCCTGTAGCGCTCGAAGCAGCCCTCCCTCCGGTAATGCTCGAGCACCATGTCCACCGCGCTTATTATCTCAAGATTTCTCTCGATATTGGCGGAATTTGTGATGGAGCCGGGCCGAAGGAGATAGTTATACCAGGGCCGCGCTATGGCCTGTATCTTCTCCGCCTTCAGGTAGAGCCTGGGAGAGGTGGCCAGGTCCTCAAACCACATCCTGTCCGGGAATTTTATCCCGTTTTCCGTGAAAAGGCTGCGCCGCCACAGCTTTCCGCAGGCGTTGGGAGGCAGGAAAAGCAGCTCGGGATATTCGTCCAGGGCAAATGTGCCCTCCCGCGGGCAGCCCTTTGTGTATTTTAGCTGGCGCCCCTGTTCGTTTATGGATACAAAGTCGAAAATACCGATGTCAAAGCCCGCCTCCAGGGCCTCCAAAGCCTCCTCCACAGCGCTTTCGCTGAGTGTGTCGTCGCTGTCTAAAAACAGAAGATACTCGCCCTGGGCGGCGTCTATGCCCGTGTTCCGGGCGTGCCCCAGGCCGCCGTTTGGGGTGGAGATAAGGCTTACAAGGCCGGAATAACGGACGGCGTATTCCGAAGCCACCTCCGGAGAGGAGTCGGTGGAACCATCGTTCACTATTATTATCTCATATCCCTCAAGCCCCGGGCGTATGGCCGAGTCAAGGCAGCGCCGCAGATAATTTTCAACATTATATACGGGAATAATTATACTCAGCTTCAGCATAGTCATGTCCTCCTCCAGTGTGGAACAATTGTACCACAGGGGCCCCGGGCTCTTCAAGCATTAAAAACAGTTGCCTAAAGACATGGGTCTGATGTATAATGACAAGAAGCATCGTCCGCCCTGAGGCGCACGGCCGGCGGGGCAAATAATTTCGCGGAGGAAATGTCCATGAGCGGCAGAAGAGCCAGATACACAGAAGAGCCGGCAGGCGACGCCGGTTCTCTGAAGATCAAAAAAGAGATATACGACTGGATACAGTGCATAATAACGGCGCTTATTATCTGCGTGGTGCTGTTCGTGTTTTTCATAAGGATAATCGACGTGAGCGGCACATCCATGAATCCCACCCTGAATAACGGGGACAAAATGCTGGTCTCCGACCTGTTCTATACCCCAAAGGCGGGGGACGTGGTGGTCTTTCGGTCTGACACATACGACCCGAACAAGGCCCTGGTGAAGCGGGTCATCGCCACCGAGGGCCAGGAGATCAATATCGACTTTGAAAACGGCATTGTCTATGTTGACGGTCAGCCCATAGACGAGCCCTATATAAGCGAGCCCACCACCACGAAGCTGGACTTTATCGGCCCCCAGACTGTGCCCGAGGGCTGCGTCTTCGTCATGGGCGACAACAGGAACATGTCCACCGACAGCCGCAAAACAGAGATAGGCATGGTGGATAACCGGCTCATCCTCGGCAGAGTCTACTGCGTGCTCTTCCCGCTGAGCGAGATAGGCTGGGTGAGCTGATGAGCGTGCCCTATGAGAAAATGAACATCCAGTGGTTCCCCGGTCACATGACCAAGGCCCAGCGGATGATAGAAGAGAACCTGAAGCAGGTCGACGCCGTGTGCGAGATACTTGACGCCCGCATACCCCGCTCCAGCCGGAACCCGGATATTGACAGGCTTGCCGCCGGGAAGCCCAGGCTCATCGTCCTCAACCGCTGCGACCTGGCGGACCCGGAGCTGAGCGCCCGCTGGAAGAAATATTTCCAGGCCCGGGGCTGGGCGATCCTTGAGACTGACGCCAAAAGCGGCAGGGGAGTGAACGCCTTTGTCCCGGCGGTCCGCGGCCTGCTGGCAGACAAGATAAAGGAATACGAGGCCAAGGGCCAGGTGGGGCGGAGCCTGCGCCTTATGATCCTTGGTATACCAAACGTGGGCAAATCCACCTTTATCAACAAGCTTGCCGGGCGCAAGGCGGCCCTTGCCGGGGACAGACCCGGCGTGACCCGGGGCAAGCAGTGGATAAATATCGGCGGCGGCCTTGAGCTGCTGGACACTCCAGGCATACTCTGGCCCAAATTCGACAGCCAGGAGGTGGGGGAGATGCTGGCCATTACAAACGCCATCAAGGCCGATGTACTGGACAAAGAGACCCTTGGAGCAAACTTTATGCTCCGCCTGCGGGATATGTATCCCCAGGCCATCATACAGCGCTATAAATTCGAGCCGGACCAGAAGGCCAACGGCTTTGAGCTTTTGGAGCAGGCCGCGAAGAAACGGGGATTCCTGATATCAAAGGGCGAGTATGACATTGAGCGCATGGCGAACACCCTGTTGAGCGAGTATCACGAGGGCAAGCTTGGGCGGCTCAGTCTGGAGGCACCGGATGACTGAGCTTTGGACCATTGAAAACCAGCTTTATGACCAGGGCCTGGGCCCGATCTGCGGCGTGGACGAGGCGGGCCGCGGCCCGCTGGCAGGGCGGGTCTATGCCGCCGCCGTTATCCTGCCCCGGGGCCTCGAGATAGACGGCCTTGACGACTCGAAGAAGCTGACGGAGAAAAAGCGGGAGCGTGTTTACGGCCTTATCCATGAAAAGGCCCTGGACCTGGCTGTGGCTTTTTCCACCGTTGAAGAGATAGAAGAGCTGAACATTCTTGGG
Source organism: Candidatus Limivicinus sp. (assembly GCA_048477415.1). Lineage (GTDB taxonomy): Bacteria > Bacillota > Clostridia > Oscillospirales > Oscillospiraceae > Limivicinus. The sequence goes on from DBGBEC010000279.1 coordinate 6,617, forward strand.
GCAAGCCTTCTCGCCATGGACCGGGCAATTGGAAAGCTGAGGCTGAGGCCGGGCCTCGCCCTTATAGACGGCAACCGCAGCAAGGGCATAAGCGTTCCGAACCGCTGCGTGGTGAAGGGCGACGCCCTCTGCGCGGATATTGCTGCCGCCTCTGTTATCGCAAAGGTGGAGAGGGACAGGTATATGCTTGAAATGGCGGAAAAATATCCGCAATACCACTTCGAGCGGCACAAGGGCTATGGTACGAAGCTCCATTATGAGGCTCTGGCGCAATATGGCCCCAGCCCCATACACAGGCCCAGCTTCCTGAGAAAGAGGCACTGATGAACAAAACAGGCCTTGGCCCCTGGGGAGAAGCCCAGGCCGCCGCATATCTTCGCCGCCGGGCCTACAGCATATTGGCCATGAACTACGTCTGCCGCTTTGGCGAGATCGACATCGTCGCCCGCCGCGGGGCCTATGTGGCCTTTGTTGAGGTCAAGACCCGGAAGGACGCATCCTTCGCCGCGGCCCGTGAATATGTTACAGCGGCAAAGCAGCGGCGGATCATCTCCGCCGCCGCGCTCTGGCTTTCCGAAAACGAGAGCCCGCTTCAGCCCCGTTTCGACGTTATAGAGGTCTACGCCCCCCAGCGACCTGGGGGAAGGCCCAGGATCCAGCACATAGCCAATGCCTTTGAGGCCTTTTGAACGCCGCCTTTTTCAGCAGCTTCCCCTGGGACAGAAGGTGGAGCAATAGGTCTCGCCCTTGGTGGCGGCCCTCTCGTTCTGCACGCTTATCTTCGCCGCGCTGCACTTGCAGTCTATGGTGTTGTATTTGCAGGCTGTAACGTCGCAGCCAACGCCGGGATTGGTGTCCTTCATTTTCTTGTCGTTCATGGATTTTTCCCCTTTGCGGTCAATTTGCCGTCTTCGTGCCCAAAGGTCACGGCGGCTGTGCTTATTTTTGCCTTTGATACTTTGCTTTATTCACAGGGAGGGCCCAGGCTTTTATGTCATTGTATACGATAGGGGATCTGCACCTGTCCTTCGGCGCGGAAAAGCCCATGGATATTTTCGGCGAAAACTGGCGCGGCCACGCCCAGAAGCTCCGCCAGGGCTTTTCATCCCTAAGGGCGGATGACGTGTGCGTCATCTGCGGCGATATAAGCTGGGGAATGGGCCTTGAACAGACCAGGGA
>DBGBEC010000280.1:0-2175 GCA_048477415.1 Candidatus Limivicinus sp.
TGGTGGCGTCGACTATCTTGTTGAAGAGCTCCTCGTCGAAGTCGGCGTGCTCATACTCGAACTTGGGCTTGCCAATCTCCTCCACCATCCTGTCTATCAGGTCGAGGACGCTCTGCAGCTTCTCGTGCGCCTGGACTATGCCCTCGTACATCACATCGTCCGGGACCTGGTCGGCCTCAGACTCGATCATGACTATCTTCTTGTGGGTGGCGGCGATGGTGGTTATCATGCGGTTGCGCTGCCGCTCCTCCTGGGTGGGGTTAAAGAGATACTTTTCCCCGTCCCAGCCCAGCACGATGCCGGCGATGGGTCCGTTGAAGGGGACGTCGGAGATGGATACGGCGGCGGAGGCGCCGATCATGGCGGTTATCTCGGGTGAGCAGTCCCTGTCCACGGAGAGGACCTCGCAGGCGATGACCACGTCGTTTCTCAGGTCGGAGGGGAAGAGGGGGCGCATGGGCCTGTCGATAAGACGGGAGGCCAGGACCGCGGGTAGGCTGGGCTTGCCCTCGCGGCGCATGAAGCTGCCGGGGATACGGCCCACGGAGTAGAGCTTCTCATTGAAGTCCACGGCGAGAGGGAAGTAGTCTATGCCGTCTTTGGGTCTGGCAGAGGCGGTGCAGGTGACAAGAACGGTGGTCTCGCCGTACTTCACCAGGACCGCAGCGTTGCAGAGCTCGGCCATTTTGCCCACTTCCATGCTCAGGGGCCGGCCCTCGTACATCATCTCGTACTTTTTGTAGTTGGGGAACTGCTTGTTTGTGATTATCATATACCTTCTCCTTATAGTAGCCCTAAGCTCCGGCTTTCAGCACTTGAAGCAGGCCCCCCGGGGGGCTTCCTTCAAATACTGAGAACGGGAACAGGGGCGGGTCTAAAAAAAGGAGGATAATTATTCAGTTAATTATCCTCCAAAAACCTTCATAACCTTCAGAAAGGCTGAACCGGCATTACTTGCGGATGTTCAGCTTCGCGATGATAGCGCGGTAGCGCTCGATATCCTTCTTGGCCAGGTAGTCCAGCAGACGGCGGCGCTTACCGACCATTTTGTACATGCCCAGACGGCTGTGGTCGTCGTGGGGGTGCTTCTTCAGGTGCTCGGTCAGCTCTCTGATGCGCTGGGACAGGATGGCGATCTGGACCTCGGGAGAGCCGGTGTCGCCCTCGTGGGTGGCGTTGTCGTTGATAACGGCGGTCTTGACTTCTTTGGTGATCATGATGATGATAACCCCTTTCTTGTGATTCTATACCCTGCGTCCAGGCATTGGGCGGAAAGGCAACCGCACGGGCGGCATGACCCCAAGGCTTAGAGCGCGGGCGCATACCCTGGTATATTAACACCCGCGCCTGAACAAGTCAAGCCCGGCGGCGAAAAAAATGCAAAAATACGGGCTACCAGACCTGCCAGCGGAGAAGAAAGGCGACGTAATACAATAAGTTTGCCGCCAAGAGCGCCAGGGCCCTCAGCCTCAGCCGCCCTTTGTCCCCCGAAAGGCCCAGCGCCAGGGGCAGGACCGGCATGGCCGCCAGGTATCTGGGGGCGCTGAGCAGCCATGTAGCGCCTATGGCTACAAAGAAATAGGCGATGAACCAGGCCGTATACGAGGGGCGGAGCCTCCCGGCGGCCCGGGCCATCAGCCCCAGGCTCCCGAAGGCGGCCAGCAGATTCGGCAGCCACAGGCCCCAGAAGCGCTGGGGGTCATTTTGCAGGCTGTCCAGGGCGTTCTCGGTCTGATATGAGGCGGTGTTGAAAAAGAGCCCCAGCCTCTGGCCCCAGTGCTCCGACTGATACTCCATGAACTTGAACGGATCTCCCGAGACCTGGTAGCACACAAGGCAGTAGGCGGCAAAGCCCAGGGGGACGAGAAACAGGGACATAAGGGCCGCAGCCCCCTCCCGCCGGCGAAGCCCGCCATTTACAAAGCTGTGCACAGCCTCAAAGCACAGCGGCACGAAGAGCATGAGCCCCAGCGAGCGGGTGAAGGCGGCGCAGGCCCCCAGGCCCCCGGCGATGAGCCAGCGCCCCCTCCGCGCCAGATAGACGCAGCCCAGGCACAGGCAAAGAAACAGGCTCTCGCTCATGGGCCCGGCGAAGAAGAAGGAGCCGGGGATCAGCCCCAGAAAACAGAGACAGCCCAGGGACCTCTCCCGTGGATAGTCCAGCCGCAGCAGCAT
>DBGBEC010000281.1:0-2214 GCA_048477415.1 Candidatus Limivicinus sp.
CGTTAAGGGCGCTTGAGATGCCGCTTCGGCGGCGATCAGGGTGGTACCGCGAATTGACCTTCGCCCCGGTCCGGGGCGGAGGTATATTTTTTCCCCTTCGCGTCAGGCCCATTTTATAAAAGGATGGATGAAAGATGAAAAAACACGGACTGAACGAATTGAGAGAGATGTTCCTCAGCTTTTTTGAGACAAAGAATCACCTGCGCCTGCCAAGCTTTTCCCTCATACCCCAGAACGACGCCAGCCTCCTGCTCATAAACTCCGGCATGGCCCCCATGAAACCCTATTTCAAGGGCGAGCAGGAGCCCCCCAGAAAGCGGGTCTGCACCTGCCAGAAGTGTATCCGCACCGGCGACATTGAAAATATCGGCAAGACCGCCCGCCACGGCACCTATTTCGAGATGCTGGGCAACTTCTCCTTCGGCGATTATTTCAAGCACGAGGCCATAGCCTGGAGCTGGGAGTTCCTCACCTCCCCCCAGTGGGTCGGGCTTGAGGCGGACAGGCTCTATCCCTCGGTATATCTGGAAGATGACGAGGCCTTTGATATATGGAACAAGGAGATAGGCATCCCGCCGGAGCGCATTTTCCGCTTCGGCAAGGAGGACAACTTCTGGGAGCACGGTGCCGGTCCCTGCGGCCCCTGCTCCGAGATATACTACGACCGGGGCGAGAAGTACGGCTGCGGCAAGCCCGGCTGCACCGTGGGCTGCGACTGCGACAGGTATATAGAGGTGTGGAACAATGTGTTCTCCCAGTTTGACAACGACGGCGACGGCAACTATACCGAGCTCGTACAGAAAAATATAGACACCGGCATGGGCCTTGAGCGCCTTGCCGTGGTCTGCCAGGATGTAGACTCCCTCTTCGATGTGGACACGGTGATGAATATCACCCGCAAGGTCAGCGAGATGACCGGCGCCTACTATGGCAGGAGCCACAAAATGGACGTGTCTCTCCGGGTCATAACCGACCATATAAGAAGCGCGGTGTTTATGATATGCGACGGGGTCCTCCCCTCAAACGAGGGGCGGGGCTATGTGCTGCGCCGCCTGCTCAGAAGGGCCGCCAGGCATGGCAAGCTCCTGGGAGTGAACGAGCCCTTCCTCTTCAAGGTGGTGGAGACCGTTGTACACGAAAACCAGGGCCAGTATCCCGAGCTTCGCGAGAAGCAGGACTATATCATCAGGGTGATAAAGACCGAGGAGGAGAACTTTGCCCGCACCATAGACGCCGGCATGAAGATATTCGCGGAGCTTCTGGCCGAGCACAAGGCCCAGGCCAGGACCCTCTTTTCCGGGGCGGAGGCCTTCAAGCTCTATGACACCTATGGCTTCCCCTATGACCTGACGGTGGAGATGTGCTCCGACGAGGGCATGAGCGTGGACGAGAAACAGTTCAGAGAGCTTATGGAAGAGCAGCGGGTGAGAGCCAGAAAGGCCCGGGAGGCCCTGGGCGATCTGGGCTGGGCCGGGCTTGAGTTCGGCAAGGAGATGCCCGAGACCGTTTTCGAGGGCTATGACAGGGAAAAGACCGGGGCAGAGGTCCTGGCTATCGTGGCCGGGGACGAGTTCCGGGATGAAATAAGCTCCGGCACAGAGGCCATCCTGGTCCTGGACAGAAGCACCCTCTATGCCGAAATGGGCGGCCAGGTGTCCGACATGGGCGGCATAAGCGCCCCGGGCATTAGCTTTGCCGTCGATAAGGTCCAGAAAAACAAGGGCGGGAAATTCATGCATTACGGCCGCCTTGAGGAGGGCAGCATAAAGCTTGGCGACCGGGTGGAGACCGGCTGGGACCCTGTCCGCCGCGCCGCGGTGAGCCGGGCCCACAGCGCCACCCATCTGCTGCATGCGGCCCTGCGCCAGGTCCTGGGCGAGCATGTGCATCAGGCAGGCTCCTATGTGGACGAGGACCTGCTCCGCTTTGACTTCACCCATTTCTCCGCCCTCAGCCCGGAAGAGCTGCGGCAGGTGGAGGATCTGGTAAACGCCGCCATCCTCAGCGGATATGAGATAAATGTGCGGGAAATGCCCGTGGACGAGGCGAAAAAGCTTGGCGCGGTGGCCCTCTTCGGTGAAAAGTACGGCGACAGGGTCCGGGTGGTGGATATGGGCGGCTACAGCGTGGAGCTCTGCGGCGGAACACACCTTAAAAACACCGCCATGGCCGGTTCCTTCCACATCCTGTCCGAGGGCTCTGTGGCCTCCGGCG
>DBGBEC010000282.1:0-4449 GCA_048477415.1 Candidatus Limivicinus sp.
CTATGGGGCTGACATCCTGGCTGCCGACGGGGGGACCGTGACCCTGGCCGGGACAAACGGCGGCTATGGCAACTGCGTCATGATAGACCATGGCAATGGCTATGTGACCCTTTACGGGCACCTGTCATCCATCTCCGTATCCAGCGGGCAGTCTGTCTCCCAGGGCGAGACCATCGGCTATGTGGGCGACACCGGCATAGTCACCGGGCCCCATCTGCATTTCGAGGTGCTCAGCGGGGGCAGCCGCATTGACCCGGAGCAATTCTTCACCGGGCTCACCTTCTCTCCCGACGCCGGGGTATAAACAAAGAAACAACATGAAAGGCCCCGACACACGGGGCCCAGGGCCGGACAGCCTGTAAAAAGGGCTGTCCGGCAAAGCCATGCTGTAAGGAGGAAAATCGTGGGAAATATATTCAAGAGGCTGCTGTCCGGTATAGGAAGGTTTTTCCTGGCCATATTAAGGATACCTGTAAGGCTTATGTTTGTGCTGCCCTTCTGCATAATATTGGCCGGGGGCATATATCTATATACCTATAACAGCATGATAAACGCCGTGGGCGGCAAGGACGACTATGACGAAGCCATGCGGTATATAGAGATAAAAGATTTGATCGACCAGGAATATATTGACCCGGTGGACAGAAAGTCCATGGGCAACTCCGCCGCCGCGGCCATGGTCTCCGGCCTTGGGGATTCCTGGAGCTATTTCATGTCCGAGGAGCAGTACAAGACCTATCAGCTCTCCTCCGCGAACGAGTATTCCGATATCGGCATTTCCCTTGTGAAGGACGAGTCCTCCGGCGGCTTCAAGGTCATGTCTGTAAGCGCTGATTCTCCCGCCGCCTGGGCCGGGCTCAGCACCGGCATGGTGATAACCGCCGTGGACGGGGAAAAGATCGACAGCTATACCCTGGACCAGGCCCGGACCCTTATCCGCTCAAAATTGAGCAGCGTCTTCACCCTTGAAATAGGCGGCGGACAGCAGAGCCTTGAGGTGGACTGCACCAGCGTCAACAGCGACGCTGTTACCTACAGGCTTGAAAAAACCGGCGCGGGCTATGTGCAGATGGCGAATTTCGAGGCCGGCAGCGGCCAGAAAGCCACCGAGGCCGTTGAGGCCCTTCTGGCCCAGGGGGCCGTGTCCCTGGTGCTCGACCTGCGCGGGAACCCCGGCGGCCTCACCTCTGAGCTGGCGGTCCTGCTGGACTATCTGCTTCCCGGCGGCCGGCTTTTTACAGAGCTTGACAAAAACGGCGACGAGATCGTGACCGAGTCTGACGGCATGTGCGTCCAGCTCCCCATGGTGGTCCTGGTCAATACAGAGACCTTCCGCGAGGCGGAGCTCTGCGCGGCAGTGCTCCAGGAGTGGGATTGGGCCTTTGTCATGGGCGAAGCCACCACCGGAAACACCCGCACACAGGAGACTATCGCCCTTTCCGACGGCAGCGCCATAAGGCTCTCCACCCGCAGCTATCTGACGGGCAGCGGTGTGGACATCTCCAAAAACGGCGGCGTGGTGCCGGATCAGATAGTGTACAACAGCGACAGCTCCGCCACGGGCACCACCGAGGGCACCACCGGCGGCGAAGACGGCACCGCCAGCGTCTCAAACGATGAGCAGCTCATGACAGCGCTCAAATATTTAAGTTGACATACGGCGCAGGCCTGATATAATACCTTTTAATTGTAAAAAAGCGCAAAGACGCAAGGAATATTAATTTAAAGGAGAACTGCTTTATGTCTAATTCAAGCAGATTCAAAATGAGCCAGGAGCGGCTCGACGCTCTGAAAGATGAACTTTACTATCTTGAGACCGTCCGTGAGAAAGAAGTGTCTGAGCTTATAAAAGAGGCCAGAAGCTTTGGGGACCTGTCGGAAAACAGCGAGTATGACGAGGCCAAGACCGAGCAGGGCAAGCTCTACTCCAAGATCGCAGAGATGAAGGTCCTTATTGAAAACGCCGAGATAGTGGACAATATGGAGCAGGACATGCCCAAAGACGTGGTCACTCTGGGCAGCATAGTAAAAGTCCGGGACCTGGAAGACGGCTTTGAAGAGAGCTATGAGATAGTCGGTTCCCAGGAGGCCAATCCCCGGGCAGGCCGCATTTCCGACGATTCACCCGTGGGCCAGGGCCTTCGCGGCCACCGGGTCGGTGATGTCGTCTCCATCAACGCTCCCGCGGGCGAGATGAAGTTTGAGCTCATCTCCGTGGAGAACAAGTGATTTTCTGATTTTGATAGAGGGGTAGAATATGAGCGAGATAAAGAACAGCCGGGGCGAGCAGCCACAGGAGCTGTCCGAGATATTGCAGATCCGCCGGGACAAGCTGGCGGCTCTTCAGCAGGAGGGGAGAGACCCCTTCCAGCAGACCAGGTTTGAGCGCAGCGCCTGGTCGGAGGAGATAAAGGCGGACTATCAGGCCTTTGAGAACAAAACTGTTTCCGTTGCCGGGCGTATCATGTCCAAAAGGGGCATGGGCAAGGCCATATTCTGCCACATAAAAGACGACAGGGGCCTGCTCCAGCTCTACATCCGCTCCGACGCTGTGAGCGAGCAGGAGTTTGCGGACTTCCGCCGGTTCGACATCGGCGACATTGTGGGCGTGAGCGGCTATGTGTTCAAGACCAAGACGGAGGAGATATCCATCCATGTGGAGAGCCTGACCCTGCTGTCAAAGTCACTTCGCCCCCTGCCCGAGAAGTTCCACGGCATGACCAATACGGAACTTAAGTACCGCCAGCGCTATGTAGACCTTATCGTGAACGACGACAGCCGCCGCAATTTCATGATCCGCTCCCGCTTTGTAAGCTATGTCCGCCGATTTCTGGAGGACAGGGGCTATATTGAGGTTGAGACCCCCGTTCTCAACACCATTTCCGGCGGAGCGACGGCCAGGCCCTTCATTACCCACCACAACACCCTGGATATGGATATGTATCTGCGTATCGCCACGGAGCTTAACCTGAAGCGTCTTATCGTAGGCGGCATAGAGCGCGTGTACGAGGTAGGACGTATCTTCAGAAATGAAGGGATGGACACCCGCCACAACCCTGAGTTCACGACTGTGGAGCTTTATCAGGCCTATGCGGACTTTAACGACATGATGGACCTCTTCGAGGACCTGCTCTCCGGAGCCGCCATGGAGATACTTGGCGGCTATGAGCTCCAGTGGCAGGGGCATGACGTCTCTCTTGCCCCGGGCTTCAGGCGCATGACCATGGCCCAGGCCGTAAAGGAGTATCTGGGCGTGGACTTCATGGCCATTGACAGCGACAGCGAGGCCGTGGCGGCCGCCCGCGCCCTGGGCGTGGATATGGATAAGGCCGAGCCCACCTGGGGCCACGCTCTCTACGAGTGCTTTGACCAGAAGGTGGAGGAAAAGCTTATCCAGCCCACCTTCATCACCATGCACCCGGTGGAAGTGTCACCCCTGGCAAAGCGGAGCCCCCAGTACCCCAGGCTTACCGAGCGCTTTGAGCTTTTCATCTGCTGTAGCGAGATGGGCAACGCCTTTTCCGAGCTTAACGACCCCATCGACCAGAAGCAGCGCTTCCAGAAGCAGGTCGAGCTGCGCGCCAAGGGCGACGACGAGGCCGGCATGATGGACGACGACTTCATAAACGCCCTGGAATACGGCATGCCCCCCACAGGCGGCCTTGGCATAGGGATCGACCGCTGTGCCATGCTCCTCACCGGCTCCAGCTCCATAAGGGACGTTATCCTCTTCCCGACAATGAAGCCCGAGGGCGGCTCCCAAAGCGCTCAGAAGGCGGAAAAGCCGGCGGAGAGCGTTCCGGCTCCCCAGGCCCCGGCAGAGAGGATAGATTTTTCCAAGGTCCAGATAGAGCCCCTGTTTGAAGAGCTGGTGGATTTCCCCACCTTTGCCCGGTCTGATTTCCGGGCCGTGAAGGTGAAGGGATGCGAGGCCGTGAAGAAGAGCAAGAAGCTTTTGAAGTTTGTTCTGGACGACGGCTCAGGCACAGACCGGGTGATCCTCAGCGGCATACACAGCTACTACGAGCCGGAGGAGCTTGTCGGCAAGACCTGTATCGCCATCGTGAACCTGCCTCCCAGACCCATGATGGGCATAGATTCCTGCGGCATGCTCATTTCCGCCGTACACCACGAGGAAGGGGAGGAGCGGCTGCATCTCCTGATGGTAGACGACCACATCCCCGCCGGCGCCAAGCTCTATTGAAATAAAAAGTTTTTATGGAAATTTGGTCAGAGTATCAACTCTATTAGTAACAGTGCGAAAGAACCCGTGTCGTGTATTACATGAAATGGTATATGTATAAATAACTTGGAGGGAGTGGCGTGCTTTTTGCCATTCCCTCTTTCACATTGTAAAGATATTTATGAACAATATATATTAACCAAAATTAGGTGAAATATTTTTATTGACAACAGGTGAAACAGAAAGTATAATTCTATCTATAAGGA